>DATKPX010000465.1:0-3613 GCA_035523855.1 Allostellaceae bacterium | reverse complement strand
ATAGTAGAGCGAGCCCCAGGAGACGAGCTGCGCCACCGCGAGCGCCGCCACCATCGGCCAGCCGCGCGTCATCGCGGCTGCGGCGGCGATCCGTCGCCCGCTCCCAGCGCCCGCTGCAGCAGCACGCTGTCGAGCCAGCGGCCGTGCTTGTAGCCGACCGAGCGCAGCACGCCGACCCGCCGGAATCCCGCGCGCTCGTGCAGCCCGATTGAGGCGCTGTTGCCGCTGTCGCCGACCACGGCGATCATCTGGCGGAAGCCACGCGCCTCGCACTCCCGGATCAGCGTCTCCAGCAGCATCCTGCCGATCCCGCGGCCGATCGCGTCGGGCCGGAGATAGACGGAATTCTCCACCGTGTCGCCATAGGCGGCGCGCGGCCGGTAAGGGCCGGCATAGGCATAGCCCAGCACGGCGTCGTCGCGCACGGCGGCCAGATGCGGGTAACCGCGGGCGACGAGGTCGCCGCGCCGGCGCCGCATTTCCTCGAGCGGAGGCGGCTCCAGCTCGAAGGAGGCGACGCCGTGGCTCACGTGATGGGCATAGATCGCCGCGATCGCCTCGGTGTCGGCGTCGCGGCTCGGCCGGACGAGGGCGGTCGTGGTGGCGGGGCGCGGTTCCGTCATGGCGCCAGGGTCGGACAGGCCGCGGCGGGCTGGAAGGAATATTTCTAAATATCCTGCATCAGAATAAGATCTGCTTATGGCCTCTCCCAGCCTGCGTCAGCTCCGCACCTTCATCGCGGCGATGGAGAGCGGCAGCGTCTCCGCTGCCGCCCGCTCTCTCAAGCTCACCCAGCCGGCGGCGAGCCTGCAGCTTCGCGAGCTGGAGCGGCTGCTGGGCGCGCGGCTCTTCGACCGCGCCCGCGGCAGGCTGATCCCGACGCCGGCGGGGGCGGCGCTGCTGGCGCCGGCGCGGCGCGCCCAGGCGGCGGTGGAGGACGCAGTGGAGGCGGTCGCCGGGCACCGCGCCGGCGAGGCCGGCCGGCTCCGCGTCGGCACCGGCGCCACCGCCTGCATCTACCTGCTGCCGACGCCGCTCGCCGCGGTCCGGCGCCGGATGCCGGGCCTCGCCATCACCGTGGCGACCGGGAATACCCGCGAGATCCTCGAGCGCGTCGAGGCGGGCGACCTCGACATCGCCATCGTGACCCTGCCGATCCCGGAGAGCCGTACGCTCGCCCGCACCCGGATCCTGGTCGATCCGCAGCTGGCGCTGCTGCCGAAGGCGATGGCGCCGGCTGGGCGCGGCATCGAGGCGGCGGCGATCGCGCGGCTGCCGCTCATCCTCTACGAGGCCGGCGGCGTCACCCGGGCGATCACCGATGCCTGGTTCCGCCGCGCCGGCCTCACGCTGGAGCCGATCATGGAGCTCGGCAGCGTCGAGGCGATCAAGGTGCTGGTGGGCAGTGGCCTCGGCGCCGCGATCCTGCCGCGCCTCGCGCTCCAGGAAGCCGTCCCCGGCACACTCGTCCGCCCGCTCCGCCCACCGCTCGCCCGCGACCTCGCCCTCGTGCTGCGCAAGGAGAAAGTCAGGGACCGCGGCCTCCGCCTTTTCACCGAGGAGCTGGGGAAGGCGGTGCGCGACAGTCCGGCGTGAGTGACCGACAGCTCAAGCACTATAAATCCTGTTTCGCGACCTACCTGCACCATAGTGCTTGACGGGCGTCTTTCGCCCGGCGACCATCCGGGCGAGACTTCGGGGATGGCGGGCGCCCAGAAAAAGGCGGCGCCGGGATAGGGAGACGCAAGGGATGGCGCCGGCTTCGGGCGGGGAGGGCCCAGGCATTATAGTGCCGCGGGAGTTCAACGCCGCGGTGGATCTCATCGAGCGGAACCTCGCCGCCGGCCGGGCTGAGAAGCTCGCCTTCCGGGACGACCGCGAGAGCCTCGCCTACGGCGCCCTCGCCGAGCAGGTGGACCGCTGCGCCAACGCGCTCCGCGGCCTCGGGCTCGAGCCGGAGCAGCGGGTGATGCTGCTCCTCCTCGACACCGTCGATTTTCCGGTCGCGTTCCTGGGCGCGATCAAGGCCGGGCTGGTGCCGGTCCCGGTCAACACGCTGCTGACGCCTGATGACTACGACTTCATGCTGCGCGACAGCCGCGCCCGGGCGCTCGTCGTGTCGGAGGCGCTGCTGGACCGGGTGGCGCCGCTGCTGGAGAAGCAGCTGGCGCTCCGCCACGTCATCGTCTCCGGCAAGGACGGCAAGGGCCGGCCGCGCTTCCGCGATCTCCTCGCCGATGCCGCGCCGAAGGCGGTCGCGGCGCCGACCCTCGCCGACGATGTCTGCTTCTGGCTCTACTCTTCGGGCTCGACCGGCACGCCCAAGGGCGCCGTCCATCTCCACTCGCACCTGACGCTGACCGCCGAGCTCTATGGGAAGCCGGTGCTCGGCATCGCCGAGAGCGACGTGGTGTTCTCCGCCGCGAAGCTGTTCTTCGCCTATGGGCTCGGCAACGCGCTCACCTTCCCGATGGCGGTGGGCGCCAGCACGGTGCTGCTGCCGGAGCGGCCGACGCCGGCGGCGGTGGCGCGCATCCTCAGGGTCGAGAAGCCGACCATCTTCTACGGCGTTCCCACCCTCTATGCCGGCCTCCTGGCGAGCCCGGATTTCCCCAAGCGCCAGGACCTGGCGCTCCGGCGCTGCGTCTCCGCCGGCGAGGCGCTGCCGGAAGGGATCGGCACCCGCTGGACCGAGCGCACCGGCGTCGAGATCCTGGACGGCATCGGCTCGACGGAGATGCTGCACATCTTCATCTCCAACCGGCCGGGCGAGGTGCGCTACGGCACCACCGGCAAGCCGGTGCCGGGCTATGCGGTGCGCCTCGTCGACGACGAGGGCAGGCCGGTGCCGGTGGGCGAGCTCGGCGAGCTCCAGGTCTCCGGCCCGACCAGCGCCGCCCAGTACTGGAACCAGCGCGAGCGCTCGCGCCAGACCTTCCTCGGTCCCTGGACGCGCAGCGGCGACAAGTACACCTGCGACAAGGATGGCTACTACACCTATGGCGGCCGCACCGACGACATGCTCAAGGTCAGCGGCAACTACGTCTCGCCCTTCGAGGTGGAGGCGGCGCTGATGACCCACGAGGCGGTGCTGGAAGCCGCGGTGGTCGGCGATCTCGACCCCGAGAAGCTGGTGAAGCCGCACGCCTATGTCGTGCTGAAGCCGGGCGCCGCGCGCGACCCCGGCCTCGGCGAGGCGCTCAAGGCGCATGTCAAATCGCGCCTGGCGCCCTATAAATATCCGCGCTGGATCGAGTTCATCGATGAGCTGCCGAAAACCGCGACCGGCAAGATCCAGCGCTTCAAGCTCAGGGCGAGGAGCGGCGGCTAGGTGTGGCGTGTGGTGAAATCAGCAATCTCCCAGGCGCTCGGCGCTCTTCGCGCCGCCTGGCAGATAGCCTTTCCGGTGCCGCCGGATGAGCCCGATGGACCACCGACGGCGGTCAGAGCTGCCGCCTTACGCGAAGCCGCGCTTTTGTCGGAAGATGTCGACGCGATTTCAAAGAAGCACATCGCCTAGATCGGATATCGATGGCGTAGGGAGGGGAACAGCCATGACCATCAGCACCAAGTCGAGCCGCCGCCGTATTCTCGGCGGGCTCGCCGCCACCGC
>DATKPX010000464.1:0-2865 GCA_035523855.1 Allostellaceae bacterium | reverse complement strand
TGCCGAGATACATGACGGCGACCCGGTCCGCGATGTGCTTCACGACGGCGAGATCGTGGGCGATGAAAATGTAGGAGAGGCCGAGCCGGCGCTGCAGATCCTGCAGCAGGTTGATCACCTGGGCCTGGATCGAGACGTCGAGGGCGGAGACCGGCTCGTCGCAGACGATGAGCTGCGGCTCGACGGCGAGCGCGCGGGCGATGCCGACCCGCTGACGCTGGCCGCCGGAGAACTCGTGCGGATAGCGGCGCGCGTGATGGGGCGCAAGACCCACGAGGCCCAGCAGCTCCTCGACCCGCGCGCGCAGCGCCGGCCCCTCGGCGAGGCGATGGAGGCGCAGCGGCTCGCCCAGGATCTGCCCCACCGTCATGCGCGGATTGAGCGAGGCGTAGGGATCCTGGAACACGATCTGCATCTGGCCGCGCAACCCCCGCACCTCGTGCGAGGAGAGCTCGAAGATGTTGCGGCCGCGAAAACGCACTGCGCCGGAGCTCGGCTCGATGAGGCGCAGCACCAGGCGGCCGGTGGTGGATTTGCCGCAGCCGCTCTCGCCCACCAGCGCCACGGTCTCGCCGGCGTTGACGCTGAAGCTGATGTCGTCCACCGCCTTTACCGCGCCGACCTTGCGGCCGAAGAAGCCGCGCCGCACGGCGAAGTGCCGCACCAGCCGGTCGACTTCCAGGAGCGGCGCCGCGGCGCCGTTGCTGCGCGCGAGCTCCATCAGGCGCCACTCTCGTCGAGAGGCGCGCGCCAGCAGGCGGCGAACTGACCGGGCCGGATCTCGCGCAGCGGCGGCTCGGCGGCGCGGCACTGGTCGACGACGAAAGGGCAGCGCGGATTGAAGCGGCAGCCCGCCGGCATCGCCAGCGGGTTCGGCACCACGCCCTCGATGGTCGTGAGGCGCGGCTGCGCCGCGGTCAGCTTCGGGATCGAGCCCAGGAGGCCGATCGTGTAGGGATGCTGCGGCTCGCGGAAGAGATCGGCGACCTCGGCGCGCTCCACCACCTTTCCCGCATACATCACGATCACCTCATGGGCGATCTCGGCGATGACGCCGAGGTCGTGGGTGATGATCATGATCGCGGCGCCGGTCTCGTCGCGCAGCTGGCGCATCAGTTCCAGGATTTGCGCCTGGATGGTGACGTCGAGGGCCGTGGTAGGCTCGTCGGCGATCAGCAGCTTGGGATCGCAGGCGAGCGCCATGGCGATCATCACGCGCTGGCGCATGCCGCCGGAGAGCTTGTGCGGATACTCGTCGAAGCGCCGCTCCGGCGAGGGGATGCGCACGCGGCGCAGCATCTCGATCGCGTGCGCCTTCGCCTGCTGCTTCGTCACCTTGCGGTGCCGCAGGATGCCCTCGACGATCTGGTCGCCCACCGTGAAGGCCGGGTTGAGCGAGGTCATCGGCTCCTGGAAGATCATCGACATCTGGTTGCCGCGCCGCTCGCGCAGCTCCGCCGATGACAGCTTCAGCAGATCGGTGCCGTCGAACAGGATCTCGCCGCCGGCGATGCGGCCCGGCGGATCCGGAATCAGCCCCATGACCGAGAGCGCGGTCATGCTCTTGCCGCAGCCGGACTCGCCGACGACGCCGAGGGTGCGGCCGGGCGCCACCGAGAAGCTGACGCCGTCGACCGCGCGCAGCTCGCCGCCGTCGACGGCGAAAAACGTGCGGAGGTCCCGCACCTCCAGCACCGGGCGCGTCTCCGCCTCGGCGGCGCGCGGGGCATCGGGCGCGGCGGCGATTGTCAGCCGCCTCATGTCGCTGCCTTCATCGCTTCCTGCACGCGCGCCAGCTCGGCGTTGATGATGGTGCGGTCGTAGACGCCGGAGGGATCGCGAGCGGTCGGCAGGAACTGCGCGAAGACCAGATACATGCGCCGCGCCTCCTGGTAGAGGCGCCTGAGCTCGACCAGCGGCTCGGCGTGATCGTCGACGCGGATGTCGAGCCAGGGATATTCCTCGCCGGCGAAGATCCGGAGCGCCGCCGACTGCTTGCCGCGCTTGTCGCCGCCCGCCGCCTGGCCGGCGTCGAGCGCGGCAAGCAGGCGCTCGGCGAAGGGCAGGTGGCCGCTCGCGTCGTAAGTGGCGGCGGTATCCTCGACGACGCGCGGTCCCGCCAGCATGTTGCCGGCGACCGAGAAACCCGGGCGCAGCAGATGGCCGCACCAGCCGACGCAGTCGCGGCCGGTATGCGCGGCATTGCGGCCGGCGGCATCCAGCACATGGATCTGCCGCGTCTCGCGGCCCTGGTCGCCGGCGAGCAGCGTCTCGATGATGGTCGCCGCCGGCATACCCTCGCGCAGCAGCCGGAGCCCCCGCGGACCGAAAGTGGGATTGATCAGCGCCTGGGTCGCGAGCGCGCCGGTGCCGCTCGCGGCGTGCGGGCAGAGCGCGCCCACCGCGAAGAATTTCGTCGTCACCGCGACGCCGAAGGCGCCGCTCGCGGGATCACGCGCGACGATGGACCAGGTCATCCCACAAGCCCTCGAACCACTGCTCGGCGGCTTCCGCGAAGCAAACCGCGTGCCGCCCTGTTGCTCCCTGCCCCGTTTATCTGCCGACGGCGTAGCCCTGCATGCCGCGCGGATTGGCTCCTGCCTTGAGAATATTGCCTTCCGGCGTGCGCTCCAGCGCGCAGGCGGAGAGCCGGCCCTCGGACCAGTCCTCGCCCACCTGCACCGCGTGGCCGCGGGCGCGCATGCCCGCCTGCGTCGCCGGCGATGTCCGCCCCTCGAGCACGACCACGCCCGGCTTCGCCTCGCGCGGCCAGAACGAGCTCGGCATGTGCTCGGTGTGGAAGGAGGGCGCGTCGATCGCCTCCTGCAGGTTCATGCCGTGATGGATATGGCGCAGGAAGAAGAT
>DATKPX010000463.1:0-6859 GCA_035523855.1 Allostellaceae bacterium | reverse complement strand
ATTCGTGGCCGTGATCGCCAGCAACCAGAGCGGAATCGGCCGCGGCCTCTACAGCGAGGCGGATTTCGCCCATTTCATGACCTGGATGCGCTGGGAATTCGCCCGCCGCAAGGCGCCGATCACGGCGGTCTATCACTGCCCCGATCACCCGACTGCCGGCATCGGGCCCTATAAGCGCGCCAATCCCTGGCGCAAGCCTGGACCCGGCATGCTCCAGCAGGCCGCCTGGGACCTCGGTTTCGACCTCCGGAAATCCTGGACCGTGGGAGATCAGGAAAGCGACGTCGATGCCGGCCGCGCCGCCGGCATCGGCACCATCGTCCGCTACGATCCCCTTGCGCCCGCGATGCGGCGATGCGACGACTTCTGGATCGCGCCGCGGCTCTCGGCGGTGACCGAGCTCCTGGCGCAGCAGGAGGAGGGGGAGACGGAGTGACGCGGTTTTTGAGGGAGGAGTTGTGAAGGTACTCGTCACGGGCGGCGCCGGCTTCATCGGCACCTCGGTCGTGCGCCACCTGCTGCGCGAGGGGCATGCCGTCGTCAATCTCGACAAGCTCACTTATGCCGGCTCCAACCCGCCGCTTGGCCAGCTGGCGCCGCCGGAGCGGTATTGGCTCGAGGTGGCCGACGTCGCCGACCGTGCGGCGGTCGAGCGCATCTTCCGCCAGCACCGGCCCGAGGCGGTGATGCATCTCGCCGCCGAGACCCATGTGGACCGCTCGATCGACCGGCCGGACGACTTCATCCACTCCAATATGGTCGGCACCTTCACGATGCTGGAGGCAGCGCGCGCCTACTGGGACGCGCTCGAGGGCGAGGCGAAGACACGCTTCCGCTTCCACCACATCTCCACCGACGAGGTGTTCGGCTCGCTGGGGTCGGAGGGGCGCTTCACCGAGGAGACGCCCTACCGGCCGAACAGCCCCTATTCCGCCAGCAAGGCCGGCGCCGACCATCTCGTGCGCGCCTGGCACCAGACCTTCCGTTTCCCGGTGGTGACCACGAACTGCTCCAACAATTACGGTCCCTGGCAGTTTCCCGAGAAGCTGATCCCGCTGATGATCCTCAACGCGCTCGACGGCAAGCAGCTGCCGGTCTACGGCACCGGCGCCAACGTGCGCGACTGGCTCTATGTGGGCGATCACGCGGCGGCGCTGGTGATGGTGATGCAGCGCGGCCGGCTCGGCGAGACCTACAACATCGGCGGCGGCGAGGAGCGCAGCAACAACGAGATCGTCAATCTCCTCTGCTCTCTCCTCGACGACGCGCTGCCGCAGTCGCCGCATCGGCCGCACAGCAAGCTGATTGCCTATGTCACCGACCGGCCGGGCCACGACATGCGTTACGCGATCGACGACAGCAAGCTTCGAGGCGAGTTCGGCTGGAAGCCCAGCGAGACGCTGGAAACGGGCCTGCGCAAGACCGTGCGCTGGTTCCTCGACAACCGCGCCTGGTGGGAGCCGATCCGCAGCGGCCTCTATCGCGGCGAGCGGCTGGGCCAGGCGACCGCGGGGAAGGCGCGCTCATGAAGGGCATCATTCTCGCCGGCGGCTCCGGCACGCGGCTCTATCCCCTGACCCGCGCGCTGTCGAAGCAGCTGCTGCCGATCTACGACAAGCCGATGATCTACTATCCGCTCTCGACGCTGATGCTGGGCGGCATGCGGGAGATCCTGATCATCACCACGCCCGGCGACGCGCCGCTCTTCAAGACGATGCTGGGCGACGGCGCGCAGTGGGGCATCAAGCTTTCCTACGCGGAGCAGCCGAAGCCCGAGGGGCTGGCACAGGCCTTCCTGATCGGTCGCGAGTTCCTGGCCGGCGATGGCGCGGCGCTGATCCTCGGCGACAATTTGTTCTATGGTGACAGCCTGACGCTGATGCTGGAGCGGGCGCGCGAGCGCAAGAACGGCGCCACCATCTTCGCCTACCGCGTCAGCGATCCCGAGCGCTACGGCATCGTCGAGTTCGACAGCACCAGCAAGGTGCTCTCGCTCGAGGAGAAGCCGAAATCGCCGCGCTCGGACTGGGCGGTGACCGGCCTCTATTTCTATGACAGCGAGATCGTCAAGGTCGCGAGCGCGATCAAGCCCTCGGCGCGCGGCGAGCTGGAGATCACCGACGTCAACAAGCTCTACCTCAAGAAGGGCAATCTCGCCGTGGAGCGTCTCGGCCGCGGCTATGCCTGGTTCGACACCGGGACCCATGATTCGCTGATCGAGGCCTCGGAGTTCGTGCGCACGCTCGAGAAGCGCACCGGGCAGAAGATCGGCTGCGTCGAGGAGGTGGCGTTCCGCCAGGGCTTCATCGACGAGAAGCAGCTCACCCATCTCGCGAACGACTACCGGAAATCCGAATACGGCGCCTATCTCGAGCGCCTGGCGCGAGAGGGACCGACGGCGTGAGCGAGCGCGGCTACGCTGTCCTCGGCTTGGGATATGTCGGCCTGCCGGTGGCGCTCGCCTTCGCGCGGCACTTCAAGCCGGTCATCGGCTTCGACGTCTCCGCGGCGCGGGTCGCCGAGCTGAGGCAACGCGCCGACCGCACCGGCGAAGTGACGGAATCCGAGCTCTCGCGCACTTCGCTCACGCTGACCGACGATCCCGCGGCGCTCTCCGCGGCCAGTTTCTTCATTGTGGCGGTGCCGACGCCGATCGACCAGCAGCGCCGGCCCGATCTCGAGGCGCTGCTCGGCGCCTGCCGCGCGCTGGGACCGCATCTGAAGCCCGGCTCGGCGGTAGTCTTCGAATCGACGGTCTATCCGGGCTTGACCCGCGAGATCTGCGGACCGGCGCTCGCCGAGGCCTCGGGCCTGCGCGCCGGCATCGATTTCAAGCTCGGCTATTCGCCCGAGCGCATCAACCCCGGCGACCGCGAGCATCGCCTGGAGACCATCGTCAAGGTGGTGGCGGGCGAGGATGCGGAGACGCTGGAGCGCGTGGCCGCCGCCTACGGCGCGGTGGTGCCGGCGGGCGTGCATCGCGCGCCCTCGATCGAGGTGGCGGAGGCCGCCAAGGTGCTGGAGAACACCCAGCGCGACATCAACATCGCGCTGATGAACGAGCTCGCTCTCATCCTCGACCGGCTCGGCTTGCGCACCGCGGATGTGCTGGCGGCGGCGGCGACCAAGTGGAATTTCCTCCGCTTCACGCCGGGCCTCGTCGGCGGCCACTGCATCGGCGTCGATCCCTATTATCTCACCGCCAAGGCGGAGGCGGTCGGCTACCTGCCGCAGGTGATCCTCGCCGGTCGCCGCATCAACGACAGCATGGGCGGCTTCATCGGCCAGCGGCTGGTGAAGCTGCTGACCTCGGCCGACCATCCGGTGCGCGGCGCGCGCATCGGCATTCTCGGCCTTGCCTTCAAGGAGAACGTGCCGGATCTCCGCAACAGCCGCGTGCCCGACATCGTCGCCGAGCTCCGGAGCTTCGGCATCGAGGCGCTGGTGCATGATCCCCTGGTGGACGCCGCCGAGGCGAGGCAGGAATACGGCATCGAGATCGTGGCGGAGGAGGCGCTGCAGCACCTCAACGGCCTGGTGATCGCGGTGCCGCACCGGGCGTTTCTCGAGCGCCCGCTCGCCCGCTATATCGACGCGCTGCTGCCCAAGGGCGTGGTGGTGGACGTGAAATCGGCGCTCGATCCCGCGACGCTGCCGGCGGGCTTCAGCTATTGGAGCCTGTGAGAAGCGGGACCGGCGCGCCGCCTTCGAGCTCCGGCACCAGCCGCTTCAGGATCTGCAGCACCCGGGCGGCATTGCGCGCCTGCGCCGCCGCCGCGATCTCGTCGAGCCCATGCGAGAGCGTCGCCTGGGCCAGCGCGCGCGGCTCGGCGAGGCGGATGCTGGGGATGCGGGTCGGCGCCAGCTTCTCGTCGGCGTAGAACAGCTCCTCGTGCAGCTTCTCGCCGGGCCTGAGGCCGATGAACTCGATCAAGACATCGACATCGGGCTTGAGGCCGGCGAGGCGGATCATCTGCCGCGCGAGCTCGACGATCTTCACGGGCTCGCCCATGTCGAGGACGAAGATCTTGCCGCGGGAGTTCTCCTCGCCGGCCAGCGCCGCCGATTGCAGCACCAGTTCCACCGCCTCGCGCACGGTCATGAAGAAGCGGGTGATCTCGCGGTCGGTGACGGTGAGCGGGCCGCGCCGGGCGAGCTGGCGCTGGAAGAGCGGCACCACGGAGCCGGTCGATCCCAGCACGTTGCCGAAGCGGACGGTGACGAAGCGGGTGCCGTCGGTCTCGCGCGCCGTCGCGAGGTCGAGCGCCTGGCAGGCCATCTCGGCGACCCGCTTGCTGGCGCCCATGACGTTGCTGGGATTGACCGCCTTGTCGGTGGAGATCAGCACCATGGTGCCGACGCCGTGGGCGCGGCAGGATTCGGCGACGTTGCGGGTGCCGAGCGCGTTGGTGAGCACGCCCTCGATCGGGTTGGCCTCGACGATCGGGACGTGTTTCAGCGCCGCTGCGTGGAACACCAGCTCCGGTCGCTCGGCGGCGATCACCTCGTCGATCCGCGCGGGCTCGCGCACGTCGCCGATGACGGCGACGCGCGGCAGCGGCAGGTAGGCCTCCATGATCTCGCGGTCGATGCTGTAGAGCGCGTATTCGCTGCTGTCGAGTAGCACGAGGCGCGCGGGGCCGAGCGCCGCCACCTGGCGGGTGAGCTCGGCGCCGATGGTGCCGCCGGCGCCGGTCACCAGCACGCGGCGGCCGGCGATGAGCCGCTGCATGCTTTGGCGGTCGAGCACCGCCTGCGGCCGGCCGAGCAGATCCTCGATCGCCACCGGCTCGATCCGCGCCTGGCCGTCGCCCTGGGTCTCCTTGAACTCGGTGAGGCGCGGCAGCCGCGCCAGCGGGATGGCGAGGCGATCCGCCAGCTCGAGGAGTTGGCGCACCAGCGCGCCGCCGGGATCGCGGGACGCGATGATGAGTCGCTGCGGCCGCTGGTTTCGGCGCTCGAGCCGCGCGACCACCTCGGGCAGATCGCCGGCCATGCCCAGCACCGGCACGCCCGCCACCTCGCGGCCGAGGCGGCCCGCGGTCTCGGTGATGAGGCCGATCACCTCGTAGGGACCCTCGGGGTCGCGCGCCATCTCGCGGATGAAACCATGCGCGCCATCGCTGACGCCGATCAGCAGCACCGGGATCGCCTGGGTGCGCCGTCGCTCCAGCACATGGCGGAAGCCGCGGTCCTTCAGCACGCGATAGGCAAAGCGCGGGCCGCCGAGGAGGCCGACCAGCACGAACCAGCAGATGACGAAGGTGGAGCGCGGCATGCCCTCGAGCCGCGCCACCAGGAAGAAGATCAGGAAGGAGATTGCGATCACCAGCGTCGCCGCGCGCACCAGCCCCAGCAGGTCCGGCAGCGAGGCGTAGCGCCAGATGCCGCGGTAGAGGCCGGTCGCCAGGAAGACGCCGGCGGCGATCGCCGCGAATCCGACCGTGTAGCCGAGGATGAGATCGCGCGGCACCCGCTCGATAATCTCGCCGTAGCGCAGGTACATCGCGAGCGGCAGCGCGATCGCCGCCATGATCACGTCATGGGCGAAAGCGCCGAGCGCGCGGCCGCGCCGGAGGATGGTCGAGTGTTTCGGACGGAAATCCATGGGCTTCGTCGCCGATCTCCGATCGGATGCGGCCGGACCTTACGCAAGCCCCGGCGGAGGGGCAACCCGAATTCCCAGCGCGGGCCTGGGGCTTGCGGCGCCGGCGGTGGACATTTGCCGGAGCCCATGACAAATAGCGTCCGATGAACGGAATGCGGGAAGGGACGGCGGCGATCCTCACCGACCCGCCGGCTCCGGCGGCGCGGCCGGCGACGGCATTGCCGCGGGTCACCGTGGGCATGCCGGTCTATAACGGCGCGCGGCACCTGGCCGCCGCGCTCGCCAGCATCGCCGCGCAGGATTTCCGAGACATCGAGATCGTTATTTCGGACAACGCCTCGACCGACGGCACGGCCGACATCTGCCGGGAATTCGCCGCGCGCGATCCCCGGGTGCGCTATTTCCGCCAGCCGCAGACGGTGGCGGCGCCCTATAATTTTTCCTTCGTGCTGCGGCAGGCGCGGGCGCCCTACTTCATGTGGGCGGCGCATGACGACGTGCGCGATCCCGATTACATCCTGCGCCTCAAGGCAGCGCTCGATGCCGACCCTGCCGCCGCGCTTGCCTTCGGCGATCTCGATCTCGTCTTCGACGATCGCGTGGTGCGGCTCGATCTCGGCTTTGCCAACAAGCATCGCCCGCGCTGGCGCCGGCTCGCCGACAATGCCTTCAAGGAGCTGCACAACCTCTATGGGCTCTGGCGCACCGAGGCGATCCGCAGCGTCGAATGGCGCAACAACGAATGGTGGTGGGACACGCCGATGATGATGGCGGCGGCGATGACCGGCGATTTCATCTATGTACCCGGCGTCGTGTTCCGCTATCGCCGCTACCAGCGCCCGGCCTATCTGATGGGCTGGCAGCGCGCGGGCAGTGGGCCCGTCGCCAAAGTCAGGTGGGTCGGCTGGCGCGTCGCGCACATCCTGGGCGTGCCCTGGCTCTCGGCCGTGGCCGTCGCCCGCGTCGCCGGGCCAGGCTGGGGGCTGGTCGCCGGGATCTTCGCTTTCGCCAAGATCATCCAGCGCGCGGCGGGGTTGGTCGGGCGGCGATTGACGACCCCGCGGCCCGCCGCCTGGCATGGCTGCCTCCGGCGAACCGGCGCTGGCGCTCGTCTATCTCGCCCGCGGCATCGATGGCGGCGCTGCCGCCGCGGATGCGTTCCTCGACTCGTATCGGCGGCATCCGGCGGGCCGCGATCACGCGCTGGTGGTGATCGCCAAGGGCTGGGACGCGGTGCCCGGCCTCGACGCG
>DATKPX010000462.1:0-10522 GCA_035523855.1 Allostellaceae bacterium | reverse complement strand
CAGGGCATCGCGGCGGCGGCGCAGATGCTGAAGATCCCCGCCACCATCGTCATGCCGGCGGATGCGCCGCAGATCAAGATCGCCAACACCAAGGGATACGGCGCCGAGGTGGTGCTGTACGACCGCTACAAGGAGAGCCGCGAGGAAGTCGGCGCCAAGATCGCGCGCGAGCGCAACGCCACCATCGTCGCCCCCTATGACGAGCCGCAGGTGATCGCCGGCCAGGGCACCTGCGGCCTCGAGATCGCGGCGCAGGCGAAGGCGCAGGGCGCCGGCCTCGACGCTGTCATCGTCTGCTGCGGCGGCGGCGGGCTCACCGCCGGCATCTCGCTGGCGATCGCGGCCGAGTGCCCCGGCGTGCCGGTCTATACCGCCGAGCCCGAGGGCTTCGACGATACGCGCCGCTCGCTCGCTGCCGGCGAGCGGGTCAGCAACGATCCCGCCGCGCGCTCGATCTGCGACGCGCTGCTGGCGCCGACGCCGGGCGCGCTCACCTTCGAGATCAACCGGCGGCTCCTCAAGGGCGGCTTCGCCGTCAGCGACGCCGAGGTCCGCCGCGCCATGGCGACCGCCTTCAACGACCTGAAGCTGGTGGTGGAGCCCGGCGGCGCCGCCGCGCTCGCCAGCGTGCTGTCCGGAAAATTCGCGATTGCCGGCAAGACGGTGGCGGTCACCGCCTCCGGCGGCAACGTCGACCGCGAGACCTATATCGCGGCGCTCAATCAGGGCTGAGCGGCGTCGGACTGGACGAGCGATACCTGACCGCACTTGAAAAAGCGCAGTCCAGTCAAATCAGACGTCAAATCACACGATAGAGAAGAGGCTCAGCTCGAAGCCGGCATCGCTTCCGAGGCGTCCTGGGCGATCGACTTGCCACCGACGATGGCGGTGACGTTGGGAGGGAGTGCCAGGGGCAGCGTCGCCTCCTCATGGCCGATCGCGTCGACGCGCCGGCTGTAGCCCTCGAAGACCGCGCCCTGCTCGATGGTGAGCGAGACGTGGGTGATGTCGGCGACCACGCGGGCGGTGGTGCCCAGGGTGACCGTCGCGGCGGTGAGCCGGCCGGTCAGCGCGCCGGCGATCTGGGCGCTCTCGGTCTCGATGGCGCCGATGACCGCGCCGCCCTCGTCGATGGTGATCTTCTTGGCGATGACGTCGCCCTTCACCGTGCCGGAGATGTGGACCTCGCCCTCGCTGACGATGTCGCCGGTGATGCGGAGGTCGACGCTGAGGATCGACGGCGCCGCCGGGCGCTTCGCCGCCGCGTCTCTCGCCTTGTCCTTACTTGTTGCCGATCTGAACAACGGATTTCCCCGCTTCCAGGAATTTCTCCGGGTCGAGCGTCTCGCCGTCCATCACCACCTCATAATGTAGGTGGGGACCGGTGCTCCGGCCAGTGCTGCCGAGCTCGCCGACCTGCTGGTGGACACCGACCTTCTGGCCGCGCGTGACGGTGATGCGGTGCAGATGGGCGTAATGGGTGACGATACCCATGCCGTGATCGATCTCGACGAATTTGCCGTATTGCCCGCGCACTCCGGCGAAGGTGACGACGCCCGGCCCGGTGCTGTAGACCGGCGCCCGGAAGGTGCTGCCGAGATCGACGCCGGGATGGAAGCCTTCGCGCTTGTTGATCGGATCCTGGCGCGGCCCGTAGGGGCTCTCGACCTCGTAATGGCCGAGCGGGCTGGAAAGCGGCAGCAGCTTCACCAGCTTGCGCAGCGTCTCCTCGCGCTTCGCCTGCTCCTCCGGCGTCAGCGCCTTGGCCTTGCCGAGGGCGATGTAGGGACCGCCCTCGCCCTTCGGCGCGCCGCTGAGACGCGCGATCGCATTCTCGACGTCGAGGCCGGTGGAAGCGACCAGCTTCTCGAGCTCGCCGAGCGCGCCGCCGATGCGGCCGGGCGCCGCGGAGGCGGTCGGACCGGTCTTCTCGGCCTTGCTGAGGCTCGCCTGAAGATCCTTGAGCTTGAGCTTGAGCGCATCGCGCTCGCTCGCCAGCCGCTCGCGCTCGGCCGAGGCCTTCTCGCGCTCGGAGCTGATCTGGTCGAGCTTCTTCTGGGTGCCCTCGAGGCTCGTCTTGAACTCGCCGGCGCGCGCATTGGCCGCCTGCAGATCCTTCTCGAGCTGACGCACGCGGGCGAGGTTGGCGGCGACGGTGCCGGCCGAATTCGACGCCTTGTCCTGGGCATCGCCCAGGCGCTTCTGCAATTCGTCACGCTCCGCGGCCAGGTGGTCGCGGGCGTCGGTGATGTCCTTGAGCTGCTGCTCGGTGGCGGAGAGCGAGCCCTCGAGGCTGCCGTATTGGCTGCCGATGCTGGAGAGCCGGCTCTGCGTCGCGTCGAGCTGACCGTTGGCGCCGGCGAGCTGCGCCTGCAGCTGGATAACCAGCTGGCGAAGGTCGCTGTTCGACATCTCCGCCTGCGCCATCTCGGCCTGCTTCACGGCCGCGACGTTGCCGAAATGCATGTAGCCGACCGTCAGGTACCCGACACTGCCGGCGCTCAGCAGCAGGCCGGTCGCGGTAATCACCTGCATGCGCCGCGTCAGGGTTACATGGCTGACCCGGCCCTCGGTACGGACCAGGATCTGCCGCTCGGGAAACAGCCGTTCCCCCAATTTCCGCAGACGAGAAATCATGCCCCTTCCGTGCCCACAACTGCACGACCCAGCCGATACCGGCGACGGGCCGGCAACCATCCATCACGCCACTTGAAGCCCCCAGAGGGACGGACGATAAACGGCAGCTCCTGACTGACCCCAATTGCCTCGCGGGCTGGCCGCTTCTTCCGTGCGGTCCGGGTGCCTCGCGCGCTCGGGATACGTGCTATTTCCCCACTGCCATTTACCGTAAACGCTGCCGACGGTAACCTCATAAGCACCTGATTGCAAGCCGAAATTCCCTGCATCACCGATTTCATCTCTTGTTAGGGACTGCTCGTTAACCATTCCGGGCGAATTGGTTTCCGAGGGGGTAACGCATCGGGCGGAAGAGGAGATTGCGGCCGAAGGCGGCACCCGATTTCGGACGGTCTCCCGACGGCGTTTTGCACAATCCCGCATCACGCTGAATCCATGAGCAAAAGCACTCCTTGGGCGGGGAAGCTCGCAGTATGCTAGCCCGGAGAGACGAGGCGCCCCCACCCCGTTCGGTGGGGATTCGGCAAACGATTGTTTGACCGCCCTCCCCCCACTTGTGGTACTGATTATTCCATAGTGGAGTTAACCAGCCGGAGTTTGGGGACCGGATGAAACGCGCCGCGCTTCCGGTGGCTGAGGAAGTGGGACTCGAGGGGGCACGCACGTTGGGCGAGGTCGCCTACCGCCGACTCCGGGCGGATATCATGATGGTGCGCCTCGACCCCGATAAGCCCCTTCGCTTCGACGCTCTCAAGGCACAATACGGATTGGGCGTGAGCCCACTGCGCGAGGCGCTGTCGCGTCTCGTGGAGGAGCGCCTGGTCACCACCGTGGGCCAGCGCGGCTTCCGCGTGGCGCCGATGTCGCTGGACGAGATGTGGGAAGTGACGCGGCTGCGTCAGGAACTCGAGGCCGAGGCGCTGCGCGCGTCGATCGCCAAGGGCGACGAGCGCTGGGAAGCGACCGTGCTCGCCGCGCTGCATCAGCTGTCGAAGGCGCCGATGCCGCGCGCACCCGATCGCCCCGCAGAGGACTGGGAGCGCCGGCACCGCGTGTTCCACGACGCGCTGATCAGCGCCTGCGGCTCGCCGTGGCTGCTCAAATTCGTCGGCACGCTCAACGATCATCTGGAGCGCTACCGCTATCTGAGGGTGACGCGGACGCCGCCCAAGATCTGGCCGCGCGATCTCGAGCGCGAGCATCGCGAGCTGTTCGAGGCGGCGCTGGCGCGCGATGCCAGCCGTGCGGTCGACCTCCTGACCGCGCACATCTCCCGCACCGCGGATTTCATCGCCGTCCTCGCCGACGCGGCGGAGTAAGCCGCCGCGCTACCCCGGCGGCCGCAGGATCACCGGCCGGCCGAACAGATAGCCCTGGCCATAGTCGATGCCGAGCTCGCGATAGCCCTGGGCCTGCGCCTCGGTCTCGATCATCTCGGCGATGGCGAGGATGCCGTTCTCGCGACAGAACGCCGAGACGTAGCGCAGGAAGGAGCGGTCGCGCTCGTTCTGCAGCGCGTCGCGCCCGAAGGCGCCGTCGATCTTGACGAAGTCGACGGGAATGCTGCGGAGATAGTGGAAGGAATTGGCGCCGGAGCCGAGATCGTCGAGGCAGAAGCGGTAGCCGCGCTGGCGCAGGTTCTGCACCACCTGATTGACGCTCTCCACCTCGCCCAGGATCGCGGTCTCCGTCAGCTCGAACATCAGCCGCGCCGGCGGCGCCTGGCGCTCCTCCAGGAGCGCGGTCAGCCGCTCGGCGAAGCCCCGCGTCTCCAGCGAGCGGCCGGAGAGGTTGACCGCGACCGCCGGCGCCATCGGCATGCCGCTCTCCAGATGGCTGATGACGCGGGCGCAGATCGCGAGATCGAAATCGGCGATCATCGCCGCCGCCTCGGCGGTGGCGACCGCCACCAGCGGCGGCGTGTTGTCGCCGAAGCGCACCAGCGCCTCGGCGTGGCGGATCTGCCGGTCGGCGAGATCGACGACCGGCTGATAGGCGATGTCGAAGGCGCCGGTCTCCACCACCTGCTCCAGCGAGACCACGCGGTTGACGGTGTCCGGGAAGAGATCGTCGAGGGTGGCGACCGGCGGCGGCAGGGAGCCGGTCTCGGCGCTGCCGGCGAAGCGCTCGATCGCGTAGCGGATGACGCGCGCCGCCTGGCGCCCGTAGAGATCGTCGCGGCCGGGCTCCAATGTCACGGCGTTGAGCGCCGGCGCCGCCGCCTTGGCGGCGACCGCGGCGACGAGGCCGGCGACCGCGTGGCGCAGGTTGTCGAGGTCGATGGTGCCGCGATGGAGCACGCCGTAGCGGCCGCGGCCGAGGTCGCCCACCGCCTCGATGCCGGAGGCGCTCAGGTGGATGTGGCGGGCGATCGCGGTGCCGAGCGACCAGAGCTTCGCCGCGGGCATGTGCTCGGCGAGAGCGCCGAAGCCGGCGAATTCGATGAAGCTGAGCTTGAGGCCGCTCATGCGGTCGTCCGGCAGGCGGCGCAGCGCCAGCGCGGTGAAGACCGGCCGGCTCATCAGCCCGCGCTCGGTCTCGGCGATGAGGTTGGGGAGGCCGACGCGCTGGCTGGTGTGCTCGCCGATGCCGAGGAAGAGGATGATCCGTCCCTGCGGCAGCCGGCAGCCGCCGAACAGCATCACCGGCGTGGCGCCGCGCCGGAGCCGCGCCAGCAGCGGCGACACCGAGACGCCGGCGACGAGGCGCTGCACGTGGTCGCGCACGGCGGTGCGGTCGGAGGGATCGAAGAGGTCGGCGAACTGCAGCCCGGTGGGCGATTGCGCGGCGTTGACGCCGATGCGATGAACCGCGCCGGCGAGGAAGAAGATCACGCCGTTGTCGTCGACTTCCACCAGGAGATCGGAAGCGGTGAAGGCGACCGCGACCAGCTGGTCGCGCTCGGCCTCGTAGTTCTCCGTCGCGGTCACGGCCCCGCCGCGGTGGCCGGACCCCGCGCCGTGCCGCCGCCGCGGCGCGACGGGGCTCGGGGTCTGGCGTGGCAGAGGCGGAGAATGGGCGGCCTCCCTACTCCCGGTAGGACGGATCGCGGCGGTCGAGCATGCGCAGCATGGTCGGCCATTCCAGCCGCCCCCAGGGCCGGCGCACTTCCGGCCGGTAGAGATGCGCGGTCTTCGCCGCCACCTCCGCCGGCACCACGTTCACCTCCTGGCCGCCGGCCAGCGCGTCGACCTGCGCCTGGCAGGCGCGCTCCAGCCAGTAGATGGTGTTGAAGGCCTCGGCCACGGTCGGGCCGCAGCTCACGAGGCCGTGATTGCGCAGGATCATCGCGGTATGCGAGCCCAGATCCGCCACCAGCCGCTCGCGCTCCGCGAGATCGACCGCCGGCCCCTCATAGTCGTGATAGGCGAGCTCGCCGTAGAAGCGCATGGACGTCTGGGTCAGCGGCAGCAGCCCGCACTTCTGCGCCGAGACCGCCATGCCTGCGCGGGTGTGCGTGTGGATGACGCAGTGGGCGTCCGCGCGGGCGGCATGGACGGCGCTGTGGATGACGAAGCCCGCATGGTTGATCGGGTAGTCGTGGTCGGGCTGCAGTACCACCCGGCCCTCGAGGTCGATCTTCACCAGGCTCGAGGCGCTGATCTCGTCGAACAGCAGCCCATAGGGATTGATCAGGAAATGATGCTCCGGCCCCGGCACCCGCGCGGTGATGTGGGTGTAGATCATGTCGGTCATGCCGTAATGCGCCACCAGGCGGTAGCAGGCGGCGAGATCGACGCGCACCCGCCATTCCTCGGCGCTCACGCGGTCTTTGAGCGGCCGCTGCGCCGGCTCGAGCTTCCTCGCCTCGCTCATGGCTCCTCCCGATGACACCCGTCTTTGAGGATGATAGCCGCCGCCCGCATGCCTTACGAGGGGCCTTCTGCGGCTGCCGCTTCAATTAAGGGTGGAGAGTCCAGGTGTGCATAGAGATACCAGCATGCAACGCTCCGATAGGGCCGCCAGGGCTCCGCCAGACGTGGCAGGCGCCTGGGCATGCGGGCGCGGCGAATGCCATGGAGCTTGGCGGCGGCGGCGTGGATCGAGACGTCGCCCAGCGGCAGCACGTCGAGCCGCCCGAGGCAGAAGATGAGATACATCTCCGCCGTCCAGCGGCCGATGCCGAGAAGCGAGGTCAGCCGCTCGATCGCGGCCTCGTCGGCGAGCCGCGGCAGCCGGTCGAAGAAGCGCGGATCGTCCCGCGCGGTCGCGGCCAGGGCGCGCAGATAGCGCGCCTTCGGCCGCGACACGCCGGCCTCCGCAAAGGCGCGGTCCGGCAGATCCAGCACCCGCGCGGGCGTCACCGAGTGGCCGCAGGCGGCGACGATGCGGCCGTGAATGGTCGCCGCCGCCTTGGTGGAGAGCTGCTGGCCGAGGATCGAGCGGAAGAGGCGCGGGAAGCCGCCCGCCTGCCGCCGCAGCCCGCAAGGTCCGATCCGCCGGATCACCGCGGCGAGCCGCGGATCGGCGCCGACGAGATGCGCCATCGCCTGCACCAGGGTCTGGGCGGCGAGCGGCTCGCGATGGGAGAGAGCGTGCGGGTTCGCCATGGCGCGATCCAGCGGATCCCAGAGTGGCTCCGGTGATATCCGCGAGGATGCAGCGGTTGACCGCGTCGAATCAATTCTGTCGAGAGCGGGACGCCCGCCGGCGATCAGCGGCCGCGAAGCTTCGGATCGAGGGCGTCGCGGAGCGCGTCGCCGAAAAGGCTGATGCCGAACACGGTGAGCGCGATGGCAAGGCCGGGAAAGACCGCAATCCACGGAGCTGTTGTCGCGTATTCCTCGGCGCCGCCCTGCAGCATCAGGCCCCAGGCCGGGGTGGGCTCCTGCACGCCGAGGCCCAGGTACGAGAGCGATGCTTCCGCCAGGATTGCCTGACCGACGAAGGCGGTTATCACGATGAGAAAGGGCGCCATCACGTTCGGGATCATGTGGCGGAAGATGATCCTCGAATGACTGAAGCCGCAGGCGCGCGCGGCGTCCACGTAGGGAACCTCGCGGATCGACAGCGCGCTCGATCGCACCACCCTGGCGCAGCGCGGAATCAGCGGGATGGTGATGGCGGTGATGACGTTGTGCACGCCGGTACCGAAGATCGCGACCACCGCGAGCGCGAGGATGATCAGCGGAAACGCCATCAGGACGTCGAGCACCCGCTGGAACACCAGGTCGATGCCACCGCCGAAATAGGCGCTGCCCACCCCGAGCACCAGACCGGCGATGCCGCCAACCAAGGCGCAGGTGAAGCCGACGATCATCGCGGTCTGCGCACCGAAGAGAATGCGCGACAGCACATCGCGGCCGAACTGGTCGGTGCCCATGAGATGCTCCCAGCTCGGTCCCTCGGTCATGGCGGCGAAATCGTTGGCCGTCGGATCGTAGGGTGCGAGCCAGGGCGCGCTGACCGCGGCAATCGCCATCAGCAGCACCAGGATCATCCCGAAGGCGCCAAGCGGCTGGGTCACGGAGAACGACAGGACATGCTCGAGGACGGTGCGCCGCGGCCGCCGGCAGTCTTCGGCGAGCGCGGAAACGGTATCGACCGGCGAGGCGGTGGACATGTGTGGGGGCTCCCGTCAGGCGAAGCGGATGCGCGGATCGAGCCACGCGTAGAGGAGATCGACCAGCAGGTTGGTGACAACGAACACTGTCACGACCAGCATCACCAAGGCCTGGGTCAGCGTGTAGTCCTGGTTCTGCACCGAGAGCACGAACAGCCGCCCGATGCCGTTCAGATTGAACACCTGCTCGGTTACCACCAGACCGCCGATCAGGAACGCAAACTCGATGCCGATCAATGTCACCACCGGCAGCAGCGCGTTCTTGAGGGCGTGCCGGTTGATGACGATGCGATCGAGCAGGCCCTTGGCGCGCGCCGTACGGATGTAGTCCTCGCGCATCACCTCGAGCATGGCCGAGCGCGTCATCCGCATGGTGACGGCCGAATATCGGTATCCCACCGTGACCGCCGGCCAGAATGCCATCGAGAGATTGCGGATCGGATCCTTCCAGAGCGGCACATAGTCGATGGGTGGCATCCAGGGCGCGCCGGAGACCAGATTGGTGACGTCGAGAATGGCGATCAGAACGATGATGCCGAGCCAGAACGACGGCGTGGCGATGCCGGCGATCGCGACCGTGCGGACGACGCTGTCGATCCAGGTGTTCTGCTTCAGCGCCGAGATGGTGCCGAGCGGGATGGCGAACGCGATCGCGACCACGGTCGCCAGCAGCGCGACCTCGATCGAGATCGGCAGGCGCGTCGCGATCTCGAGGGACACGGGCTTGCCCGTCCACATCGAAAGGCCGAAGTCGAAGCGGAAAATTCCGAGGAGAAAGTCGAGGAACTGCACGATCATCGGCCGATCGAGTCCGAGCTCGGCATGGCAGACGGCGACCGAATGCGGATCGAAAGTGCCGCCGCCGGAGGCGAGCCGCACGACGCAGATGTCGCCGGGGATGAGGCGCATCAGCGCGAAGACCAGCGCGGCCGCCCCGACGAGGGTCGGGATCGTCAGCAGAAGCCGGTTCGCGATATATCGGTACACGGCACCACCCGATGCGGGAACGCGCGGCGGATCTCCCCTAGCGCGAGGAAGAGGAGACCCGCCCGCGTCGCTATTTATCCAGCCACACGTTCGCGAGATCCTGGTTGATGTAATGGCTCGGGCTGATCTTCCAGCCCTTGACGTAGCTCCGGTAGGGAATGACCCGATACCACCACGGTGTCATGATCATGTGGGTCTGCGTGTCGAGCACATAAGTCTCGAAGTCGCGCATCTCCGCCCGCACCTTCTTTGCGTCCGGCTCGTGCAGCATCTTCTGGTAGAGATCGATCTCCTTCTGATCCTCGTAATTGCCGTAGTTCTCCGTATAGACGGTGTGCGGCAGGAACTTGCCGACATCGAGGAGCGGATTGACGACGCCCTGGCAGTTGAAGTCGACGGTGACGTCGAAATCGTTGTTGCGCAGCGCCTCGAAGAAGGGGCCGGTCGGCAGCACTCTCTGCGTGACCTTGAGCCCGACCTTGCTCCACTCGTCGATCAGCCAGGTCGCCACGTATTTGTAAGGCTGGTCGACGTTGCGGTTCAGCAGCACGAAGCTCATGCCCTCGGCGCCGGCCTCCTTCAGGAGGCGCTTGGCCTCGGTCCGCGACTTGTCGATATCGGGCCAGAAGCCGGCGATCTTCTCGAGCTCCTCCTTGGTGGCGGCGAGCGGCGAGCCTGGGAAGACGATGCCGCCGACCGTGTGCACGGTGGCGATCTTCGAGAGCCCGGGCGCGTCGTGCCAGGCATCGATGGCGAGCGCGAGAGCGCGCCGCACGCGGACGTCGTCGAACGGCTTCTTCTTGTGGTTCGGCGTCACCAGATTGCCGCAGTTCCAGTCGCTCTTCTGCACCGCGATCTTGTCGCCAAGCTCCTTCTCGAGCTGATCGACCGCCGAGGGCGGCAGCCCGCGGAACTCCATCGCCGCACGGTCGGCGCGAATGGCATCGACGCGCACCGCCTGCTTGGCGGCGAAGATGCCGATGAAGCCGTCGAGATAGGGTTGGCCCTTGTGATAGTAGTCCGGGTTGCGCACGCCCTTGATCGACTGGCCCGCCTCGTAGCCGTCGAACTTGAACGGCCCGGAGCCCATGATGTTCTTCTCATACCAGTGCGGATCCTTGTCGAGGATCGCCTTCTTGTAGATCCAGGCATAGGGATCGGCGAGCGCCGGCAGGAAGGCCTGGGTGGTGTATTTGAGGTGAAAGACCACGGTCGAGGGATCGGTCGCCTCGACCTTGTCGACCATCAGGAAATTGCTCTGGCGCGGGCTCAGCACGCCTTGCGGCGGGAAGATGATCTTGTTCCACGACGCCGCGACATCGTAGGCGGTAAGCA
>DATKPX010000461.1:0-20077 GCA_035523855.1 Allostellaceae bacterium | reverse complement strand
AACGCCGGCGCCTGCGGTCTCAAGCTGCACGAGGACTGGGGCACCACGCCCGCCGCCATCGACAACTGCCTCGCGGTTGCCGACGACATGGACGTGCAGGTGCTGATCCACACCGACACGCTCAACGAGTCCGGCTTCGTGGAAAATACGGTCGCCGCTTTCAAGGGCCGCACCATCCACGCCCTTCACACCGAGGGTGCCGGCGGCGGCCACGCGCCCGACATCATCAAGGTGTGCGGCGAGGCCAACGTGCTGCCGTCCTCCACCAATCCGACGCGGCCCTACACGGTCAATACGCTCGACGAGCATTTGGACATGCTCATGGTGTGCCATCACCTCGATCCTAAGATCGCCGAGGACGTGGCCTTCGCCGAGAGCCGCATCCGCCGCGAGACCATCGCCGCCGAGGATATTCTGCACGATCTCGGCGCCTTCTCGATGATCTCCTCCGACAGCCAGGCGATGGGGCGTGTCGGCGAGGTGATCATCCGCACCTGGCAGACCGCCGACAAGATGAAGCGCCAGCGCGGCCGCCTGCCGGAGGAGACCGGCGACAACGACAATTTCCGCTGCAAGCGCTACATCGCGAAATACACCATCAATCCCGCGATCGCCCAGGGCATCGCGAAGCATGTCGGCTCGGTCGAGGCGGGGAAGCTCGCGGATCTCGTGCTGTGGACGCCGGCCTTCTTCGGTGTCAAGCCGGACCTGGTGCTGAAATGCGGCTCGATCGCCGCGGCCAGCATGGGCGATCCCAACGCCTCGATCCCGACGCCGCAGCCCATGCACTACCGCCCGATGTTCGCGAGCTTCGGTCGCAACAGCATCGAGAGCTCGGTGCTCTTCGTCTCGAACGCCGCCGTCGAGGCCGACGTGGCGCGGAAATTCCATCTCTCGCGCGCCACGGTGGCGGTGGAGAACTGCCGCGGGGGCATCTCCAAGGCGAGCCTGGTGCACAACAGCTACGTGCCCAAAATGGAAGTCGATCCAGAGACTTACGAAGTGCGCGCAGACGGCATGCTGCTGACCTGCGAGCCCGCCACGGTGCTGCCGATGGCGCAGCGGTATTTCCTCTTCTGATGGAGCGCGTCACCGACATCGCGCCGCCCGGACGCTGGCCCGCGAGCGCCGAGCGGGACCACATCCGTCTCGGCTATGACGACCGCCATCGCCGGCGCCTCGTGCTGCGCGGCGAGGCCGGCACCGAGGTGCTGCTCGATCTGCCGCAGGCGCGGCTGCTGCGCGACGGCGACGGACTCAGGCTCGAGGGCGGCGGCTATCTGCGCGTCGAGGCGCTGGCGGAGCCGCTGCTGGAGATCCGCGCTCGCTCGCCCGGGGCGCTCATACGGCTCGCCTGGCATCTCGGCAACCGGCACCTCGCCGCCGAGCTCGGCCCCGATCGCATCTGCATCCGCCGCGATCACGTGATCGAGGAGATGGTCGTCCGTCTGGGCGGGTTGGTGCGTCATGTCGAGGCGCCGTTCAATCCGGAGACCGGCGCCTATCAGAGCCACGAGCCTCATCACCACGGCGATCACGGGCATCATCACGATCATCATCACCGGGAAGGTGGCCATTGAGCGAGGCGGCGATCCTGACGCGCCTGATGGCGTGGTTCTCGCCGGCCTATCCGACCGGCGGGTTCAGCTACAGCCACGGCATCGAGTACGCGGTGGAGGCGGGCCTCGTCCGTGACCGCGCGAGCCTCGTCGACTGGATCGGCTGGATCCTGCGCGCCGGCGCCGGACGCGTCGACGCCATGCTGTTCCGCGCCGTCTACGAGGCCGCCGAGGATGCCGAGCGCGTCGAGGAGCTGGCGGAGCTCGCCGCGGCCTTCCGCTCGACAGCGGAGACGGCGCTGGAGAGCGCGCAGCAGGGTGCGGCCTTTCTCGCCACCACGCGCCAAGCGTGGCCCTCGGCGCGCCTCGACGCGTTCGCGTCAAAGCGGGGAAAGCAGGCCGTCGCGCTGCCGGTCGCGGCGGCGCTTGCCGCCGTCGATGCGGCGCCGCTGCCCCTGGCGCTCGCCGCCTATCTCCACGCCATGAGCGCCAATCTGGTCTCCGCCGGCGTACGGCTGATCCCGCTCGGCCAGACCGACGGGCAGCGCGCGGTGGCGGCGCTGACGCCGGTGGTGGAGCAAACCACGACAGCCGCGCTCGAGGCGCCGCTCGATCAGATCGGCTCCTCTGCTTTCATGGTGGACTGGACGTCGCTACGCCACGAAACCCAATACACGAGGCTCTTCCGCTCATGACCTCTCCTCTCCACGGCCCGTTCCGCGTCGGCATCGGCGGACCCGTCGGCTCCGGCAAGACCGCCCTCGTCGATCGCCTCTGCAAGCACATGCGCGACCGCTATCGGGTGGCGGTGGTGACCAACGACATCTATACCCGCGAGGACGCGGAGTTCCTGACCCGCTCTGGCGCCCTGGCGGCCGAGCGGATCATGGGAGTCGAGACCGGCGGCTGTCCGCACACGGCGATCCGCGAGGATGCCTCGATCAACCTCGCCGCGGTCGCCGAGATGACCGAGCGCTTCGGCGATCTCGAGATCATCTTCATCGAATCCGGCGGCGACAATCTGGCGGCGACCTTCAGCCCGGAACTCGCCGACATCACCCTCTATGTCATCGACGTGGCGGCGGGCGACAAGATCCCGCGCAAGGGCGGGCCGGGGATCATGCGGTCCGACCTCCTCATCATCAACAAGATTGATCTGGCGCCGCTGGTGGGCGCGAGCCTCGAGGTGATGGATCGCGACGCCCGCAAGATGCGCGGCGAGCGTCCCTTCATCTTCACCAACCTCAAGGAGAACAAGGGCGTCGCCGAGATCGCCCGCTTCATCGCACGCTCCGGCGGCCTGCCGGTCCGTAACGAAGCGGCGGACTAGCCGGCGCTCCCTGTGCTAGGAGTCAGCCGGACTCTGCATCTGGGTAGGTGATGAAGCTCAACAATCTGCCGACCGGCGCCATCGACTGGTCGGACGTGCCGGCATCGGAAATCCGGGGCGAGAGCGGCAGCGCGACCGTGCGGGCGCGCCAGCTCGACGACGTGCAGATCCGCCTGGTGGACTACAGCGCGGGCTACCTGGCGGACCACTGGTGCTCAAAGGGACACATCATCTTCGTTGCCGAGGGAGCGCTGACCATCGAGCACCGAGACGGCAGCCGCTACGAGCTTGGCGAGGGATCGAGCTATCACGTGGCCGATGATGACGGATCGCCGCATCGCGTGCTGTGCGCGGGCGGCGCCACCGTCTTCATCGTGGATTGAGGCGCGCCCGCCTCACAGGGAGGGATGATCATGGATGCCATCGACCTTCGCTCCGATACCGTGACGCTGCCGTCGCCAGCGATGCGCAAGGCGATGGCGGAAGCGCCGGTCGGCGACGACCAGTATGGCGAGGATCCCTCGGTCAACCGCCTGCAGGAGCGCGTGGCGGCGCTGCTGGGCAAGGAGGCCGCGCTCTTCGTGCCGAGCGGCACTATGGGGAACCAGATCGCCCTCAAGATCCTGACCCGTCCCGGCGACGAGGTGGTGGTCGGCGACGAGGCGCACATCGTCTGGCATGAATCCGGCGCCGCCGCGGCGAATTCCGGCGTGCAGTTCGCCGTGGTGGGCGCGGGCGGTCTCTTCACCGCCGCCGATTTCAAGGCCGCCTACAAGGCCCCGGGGCATATCGTCTTTCCGCCGACCACGATGGTCGCCATCGAGAACACCCACAATCGCGGCGGCGGCGTGGTGTTTCCCCAGGCAGAGGCAATGGCGATCTGCGATGCCGCCCGCGAGCTCGGTGTCTCCAGCTACCTCGATGGCGCCCGGCTCTTCAACGCGGCGGCGGCGAGCGGCGCCGGCCTCGCCGAGCTCGCCCGGCCCTTCGATCTCGTCGGCATCGCCCTTTCCAAGGGGCTCGGCTGCCCCGTCGGCAGCCTTGTCGCCGGCCGCAGCGCCGACATCGCCCGCGCGGTGCGCGCCCGGCGCATGTTCGGCGGCGCCATGCGGCAGTCGGGCATCCTGGCGGCGGCCGGGCTCTACGCGCTCGACCACCACCTCGCCCGCCTGCCGGAGGACCACGCCAATGCCCGGCTGATCGCGGAGCGCGTCGCCGGCAGCCGCGGCGTGCGTCTCGATCTCGCGACGGTCCAGAGCAACATCGTCATCTTCCGCCTCGACGATGGAGCGCCGGACGCCGCGGCGGTGGTGGCGCGCGCCAAGGCCGAGGGCGTCCTGGTCTCTGCCTTCGCCGCCCGGACGGTGCGCGCGGTCACTCACCTCAACGTGAGCGCGGCGCAATGCCGTCGCGCCGGCGAGGTGCTTGCCGCCGTCCTCGAGAAGCCCTGATCGCGTCATCACGCCGCGCTGCCGCGGCTTGCTTTCGCGCCGACCCTATGCTCCAAGTTTCCGCTGCATAGGGCGCGCTCGCGCGTCAATTCTAACATTTGTATCGCTTTTTCGAGGTCGTCATGGCCGCGCGCCGTCCCTGGTACACGGTTCTCTATCTGCAAGTCCTGATTGCGATCGTAGTCGGCGTCATCGTCGGTCACTACTTCCCGCAGACCGGCACGCAGATGAAGCCGCTGGGCGACGCCTTCGTGAACCTGATCCGGATGATGATCGCGCCGGTGATCTTCTGCACCGTCGTGCACGGCATCGCCTCGATGAGCGACCTCTCCAAGGTCGGCCGCGTCGGCGTCAAGGCGCTCCTCTATTTCGAGGTGGTCTCCACCGTGGCGCTCGTCATCGGCCTGGTGGTGGGCGAGCTGGTGCAGCCCGGCAGCGGCTTCAACATCGATCCCGCCACTCTCGATCCCAAGCTGGTGGCGAGCTACGCGTCGCGGGCGAAGGAAGAGAGCATCGTCGCGCATCTGCTGGCGATCATCCCCAATACCTTCTTCGACGCCTTCGACAAGGGCGATCTGCTGCAGATCCTGCTTGTCTCCATCCTCACGGGCTTCGCGGCCTCGCATCTGGGGCCGGTCGGCCGGCAGGTCACCGCCGCCATCGACATCGCGGGCAAGGTGTTCTTCCGCATCATCGGCATGGTCGTGCGGGTGGCGCCGATCGGCGCTTTCGGCGCCATGGCCTTCACCATCGGTGCCTATGGGCTGGGCTCGCTGTTCAATCTCGGCATGCTCATCCTGACCTTCTATCTCACCAGCGTGCTCTTCGTGCTGCTGGTGCTGGGCATCATCGCCTACTGCTCCGGCTTCTCGATCTTCCGGTTCATCGCCTACATCAAGGACGAGCTCCTGATCGTGCTCGGCACCAGCTCCTCCGAGACGGTGCTGCCGCACATGATCCAGAAGATGACGCGGCTGGGGGCCTCGAGCTCCGTGGTCGGCCTGGTGATCCCCACCGGCTACAGCTTCAATCTCGACGGCACCAACATCTATATGACGCTGGCGACGCTGTTCCTGGCACAGGCGACCAACACGCACCTCACCCTCGGTCAGGAGCTCAGCATCCTGGTGATCGCGATGATCACCTCGAAGGGCGCCTCCGGCGTCACTGGCGCCGGCTTCATCACCCTTGCCGCCACGCTGGCGATCGTTCCCGACATTCCCATCCAGTCGCTGGCGATCCTGGTCGGCATCGACAAGTTCATGAGCGAGTGCCGCGCGCTCACCAACCTGGTCGGCAATGGCATCGCCACCATCGTGATCAGCCGATGGGAAGGCGAGCTTGATCGCGCGCAGCTGAGGTCGGCGCTGGAGCACCCGGTGACCCTCGGCGAGGCGCTCGAGAAGCAGCCGGTCTGAGGTGGAACGCCCGTCCGTGGCGAAGCTGTTCCTGCGCCTCGACCTCGGCGGCACCGCCCGTCTCGGACCGGGCAAGGTGCGGCTCCTCGAGCTGATCGAGGAGCTCGGCTCGATCAGCGCCGCCGGCCGCGCCATGAAGATGTCCTACCGTCGCGCCTGGCTGCTGGTGGACGAGCTCAATTCCTATTTTTCCGACGCGGTGGTGGCGACGACCCTTGGCGGCAGCGGCGGCGGCCGCGCCAAAGTGACGCCGCTCGGCCGCTCGGTGATCCGTGCCTATCGCGACATCGAGCAGGATGCGCAGAAGCTGCTGCGCAAGCATGCCAAGGCGCTGACACTGTCGCCGCCGAAGCCGAAGCGTGTCCGGGCGAAGCGCCGGGCATCCGTTCCTCTAGTCGGCCGATGATGCGGCCCGGCGCTGCATGCCATCATAGGTAAGTGGCTCACCTGAAGTCGTCCCGTCTCGCGGGTGAGGTTGCCCTCCCGCCGTCGAACAAGTTGCTGTTTTCGGCGAGAATTACACGTGTTGTTTACGGACGTCTGCCTACCTAGCCGGAGCTCTTTCTGGGGGAAGGCGGATGCTGAATCGGCTCTCGGCCAACGTGCTGCTCAAGTCTGTCATCGCGACGATGTCGGTGGCGGTGGTCTTCATGCTGGTGTCGACGGCCTGGGAGTCCTGGCGGCGCGTCGGCATGACCGGTCGCATCGCCGGCATCGTCGAGGTGTCGGGCTTCGCCTTCAAGGCCATGCACAATCTCCGCACCGACCGCTCCTCGACGGTGCGCAGCCTCAACGCCGCCGATCCGATCAGCCCCGATCTCGATAAATATCTGCGCGCCATCCGCGATGCCCAGATGCCAGCGCTGCGTTCGACTGCCGACCTGGTGGGGCGTCTCGACTTCACCGACAAGGCGACGCTGCAGCCGGAAGTGCAGCAGCTCGTCGCCAAGGTCGTGGCGCTGGAGAGCGAATCCTGGGACGCCATCCACAAGCCGAAAGCCACCCGCCGCGAGCCGCTCGCGAAGGAATACAACGACACCGAGACAGCCATGCTGGCGAGCCTCGAGCGGCTGTCGGCGCGTCTCTTCGCCGACATCAAGCAGAAGGACGCCTTCATCGACCAGATGATGGAGATGAAGCAGCTCGCCTGGTTCGTGCGCAACGCCGGCGGCGAGGCCTCGCTGCTGATCTCCACCGGCCTCGCGGCGGGCAGCGTGCCGCCGGAGGCGCGGCAGAAATATGAGCGCTCGGTCGGCGCCACCGAGCTCGCCTGGACCGCGCTGGAGGATGCTGCCTTCGGAACCCAGCTGCCGCCCCGCCTGGCCGAGGGCATGGCGAACGCCAAGAAGGGGTTCTTCGACGCTGAATATGTCGGGCTGCGCGACAAGCTGTTCAACGGGCTGCTGGTCGGCGACAGCAACGGCATGACGGCGGACAAGTGGAGCCCCTATACCGTCGGCAGGCTCGCCAGCATTCTGGCGGTCGCCGAGGGCGCGCTCGACGCCGCCAAGGAGCACGCCAACGCCGAGCATGCCGCCGCCGAGCGCGATCTCCTGCTGCAGCTGGTGCTGCTGACGGCGGCGATCGTGCTGGCGACCGGCGCAGTTCTCGCCGTCACCCGGCGCGTCATCAATCCGCTGCGCGCCATCCGCGACGCCATGCTGAAGCTCGCCGGCGGCGATCTCACCGCCGAGGCGCCCTTCACCGATCGCCAGGACGAGGTGGGCGCGCTCGCCAGCGCGCTCGGCATCTTCAAGCAGAACGCGGTCGAGAAGGCGCGGATCGAGGACGAGCAGCGCGGCCGCCATGCCCAGGCGGCGGCGCGCCAGCAGGCCGTCGAGGCGCATATCGCTACCTTCGAGGGCCAGATGGAGAAAGCGCTCGAGGCGCTGGGCCGCGCATCGGGCGAGATGCGCAAGACCTCGGACGGTCTCTCGATGACATCGGAGCAAACCAACGGCCAGGTGAAGCTGGCGGCGACGGCGTCCTCGGAAGCATCCTCCAACGTGCAGACGGTAGCCGCCGCCTCGGAGGAGCTCAGCGCCTCGATCGCCGAGATCAGCCGCCAGGTCTCGCACGCCGCGACCATCGCCGAGCGCGCCGTCGAGGAGACGCATCAGACCGACGGCACCGTGCAGGGTCTGGCGGAATCCGCCGCCCGCATCGGCGAGGTGGTGAAGCTCATCAACGACATCGCCGGCCAGACCAACCTGCTGGCGCTCAACGCCACCATCGAGGCGGCGCGGGCGGGCGAGGCGGGCAAGGGCTTCGCCGTCGTCGCCTCGGAAGTGAAGTCGCTCGCCAACCAGACCGCGAAGGCGACCGAAGAGATCTCGGCGCAGATCTCCGCCGTGCAGAGCGTGACCAAGGAAGCAGTCGACGCGATCAAGCGCATTGGCGGCACCATCGGCGAGGTCAGCACCGTCGCCACCTCGATCGCCTCGGCGGTGGAGCAGCAGGGCGCCGCGACCCAGGAGATCACCCGCAACACCCAGGAGGCGGCGCGCCGCACCAAGGATGTGTCGGAGAACATCTCCGGCGTCACCGAGGGCGCCGATGCCACCGGCGCGGCGGCGGGCGGCGTCAAGTCGGCGGCGGAAGCACTCAATACTCAAGCCGAGCGGCTGCGCGATCAGGTGCGCGATTTCCTCGGCAATATCCGCGCCGCCTGAGTCTCAGGGCGAGGCGGGACGCCCGCGCTCAGGCTAAGGGCCCGCTCGCCGTCGGCGCGTGCTGGCGCGGCGGAAACTGCCGCCCTCGGCTAGGCGTGTCGCGAATTGGATAGGCCGCCGCTGCTAGTCGCGCTAGCCTCCCTTCGACGACGCCAATTAACCTCATCGGATGCCGCACGGCTCCCCCTGTGTTCGCGGGGCCGTCGCGCATCAATTCGAAGGAAGAGCCATGACTCATGTTGGAAGGTGCTTTTGCGGTGCGGTCGAGGTCCGGGTCGAGGGCAATCCGGAGGCCATGGGCTACTGCCACTGCCGCTCGTGCCGCTCCTGGTCCGGCGGGCCGGTGAACGCCTTCAGCCTCTGGAAGCCGGAGGCCGTGAAGGTGACGGCGGGCGCCCAATACGTCGCGACCTACCAGAAGACGCCGCTCAGCGAGCGCAAATATTGCTCGAAATGCGGTGGCCATCTGATGGCCAATCATCCGCCGCTCGGCCTCGTCGACGTCTTCGCGGCGACGCTGCCGACGCTGACCTTCACGCCGGGCGTGCACGTCAACTACGCGGAGACCGTGCTGCCGATGCGGGACGGCCTGCCGAAGCTCAAGGATTTCCCGAAGGAGTTCGGCGGCTCCGGCGAGGTTGTCGCCGAGTAGCGGCCTGCCTCGACAGGTTGGGAACGGCAACGGGCGGGCGGAGCGATCCGCCCGTCCCTGTTTCTGCGCGCGCCTCAGGATGGAAGCCCGACCGCCTCGAGAGCGCCGACGAGCAGACCGGTATAGGCGGGCGTCAGCGGCGGCAGGCCTGCCTGCACGCGGGAGACCGTGAGGTCCGGATACTGCGCCCGGAGCGCGACAAGGCTGCGGTGCGCCTCTGGCTCGGCGCCCGCCAGCACATAGGCCGGGCACAAGGTCCGATGCACCCAGGCCGCCGAGGGATGCTCGGCGAGCGCGCGCTCCTGCCAGCGCGCGGCCTCCATATAGCGGCCGGCGTTGAAATGCGCGCAGCCGATCCCGACGAAATTGTTGAACGCCAGCGAATCATGGGGGGCGAGCTCGAGCGCGATCTTGAACCGCTCGATGGCTGAATCGGAATCTCCCTTGTAGAGATCGATCCAGCCGCTGCGGCTCCAGGCCCAGGCCGATCCGCCATCGACCGCAAGCGCCTTGCGGATCACCAGCTCCGCCGTCGCGAGGTCGCGCAGCGAGGTGTAGGCATTGCCGAGGAGGGCGAGCGATGTCGCATCGCCGGCGCGCGGCAGCGCCTTGCGGGCGAGCTCGGCGCTCAGCGCACGCTCCTCCGGCGCGCTGGCGCTGAAGTGATAGATGATGCGCTGCGCATGCGCCCAGGCGGCGAGCGCGCCGGCAAGCGGATAGTCGGGATCGCGCTCCGAGGCGCGGTCCAGCAGGTCGAGCGCGCGGGCGTTGCCTTCGGCATCCATGGACAGGACATGCGGCATCGCCCGGAGCGTCAGGTCGTGCGCGTTGAGATCGGCGTCGGGCTTGCGCTGCGCGCGGTCGATCTCCGCCAGCCGGAGATAGGGTTGGAGCGCAGCGGCAATGCGCGCCGCCAGGTGCTGCTCGGCAGCGAAGTCGCCGCCGATCGCCGCTTCCGACCGATGCGCCCAGAGATGGCGGCCGGTCTCGCCGTCGATCAGGCGAAAGCTGAGGCGCGCTTGCGCGCCGGATCCCCGGAGCGCGCCGGCGAGGTGATAGCGCGCCGATCTCGTCTGGCTGGTGACGGAGACGCCGGTCCGCGTCAGCGCCGTCGACAGCTCGTCGGCGATATCGCGGGCGATCTCGGCGTCCTCGGCGCCGCTCTCGATCGGCGTCAGCGCCACCGTCGGCCGGTCCTGGCCGCCGGCGAACACCGTCGGCATCGAGATCAGCGCAGCGGCGAGCGTCGCCTGCCGCCGCAGGGTCTGCGACGGCGTCTCGCCGTAGCGGCGGCGGTATTCGACAGAGAAGCGCCCGAAATGCGGGAAGCCGCAGCGCAGTGCGATGTCCATCACTTTGGCGTGAGGCGAGCCCTGCAGCAGCTCGCGGCGCGCGCTCTCGAAGCGGAGATCGCGGAGGGCGGCGCCGGGCGTCGCGCCGAGAAAGACCTGGAACTGCCGCTGCAGCGTCCGGTTGGAGATGCCGGCCAGCGCGGCGAGATCGGGCACGCGCCAGTCGCGGCCGAGATCCGCCTGCATGGCGTCGAGGGCGCGCCGGACGCCGCGCGGAAGCGGAGCCGGAGGGGGCGAGGGTCTTTGGAATGGTTCGAACATGGGAGTAGGCGGATTAAGACCGACCTCGTCGTTGGAGGCTGTGAAGAAAATCACTCCGCGGATAGCCCTGTCGTGCATTGGATAGGGAGCAGCCATGCGTTCCGCTAGCGTCCCGGCCGGCTAGAACCTGCAATCGCTCCGGGAGCAGACAGCAATGGCTGGTTTATTCGCAGTGCTTTACGGCATCGGCGCCTACGCCGTGTTTCTCGTATCGTTTCTCTACGCCATCGGATTCGTCGGCAACATCGTGGTCCCGAAAACGATTGATTCCGGGCCGACCGGACCGCTCCTGCAGAGCTTGGTCATCGACATAGCTCTGCTCGGCCTGTTTGCCGTCCAGCACAGCGTGATGGCGCGCCAGGGCTTCAAGCGCTGGTGGACGCGCCTGGTGCCGCGCTCGATCGAGCGCAGTACCTACGTGCTGCTGGCGAGCCTGGTGCTGATCGGTCTCTATTGGCATTGGCAGCCGATCACCGAGCCGATCTGGACCGTAGAATCGCCGGCGCTCGCGGCGTTGATCTTGGTGATCTTCTGGTTTGCCTGGGGCATGCTGCTGCTCAGCACTTTCCTGATCAGCCATTTCGAGCTCTTCGGTCTGAGCCAGGTGTTCGCGCGCCTGCTCGGCCGCGAGCCGCCGCCGCCGCGCTTCCACACGCCCGGCCTCTATCGCCGCACGCGGCACCCGATCTACCTCAGCTTCCTCGTCGCCTTCTGGGCGACGCCCTCGATGACGGCCGGTCATCTGCTGTTCGCGCTGGGGACCACCGGCTACATCCTGATCGCGATTCAGCTCGAGGAGCGCGATCTCATCCGGATGTTCGGCGACCAGTACCGGCTCTATCGCAGGCAGGTCGCCATGCTGCTGCCGCTGCCGCGCCGCAAGGTCGTCAGCCGCTCGGACGCCTAGCGCCTTGTCCATGAAAGAGCGGGCGGAGCCCGGCTCCGCCCGCGAACTCCGCTCACCGCTCGCCCTGGTGGCGACGACTTGTCCGACTGATCCCATGATCGAATGCATCGACGATTCCATCGAGTATGACGAGTGCGGCGAGGGCGCGACCATCGTGCTGGCGCCGGGATCCTGCAGCACCGGTGCCGCCTGGCGGCCGGTCGTCTCCCAGTGGCGAGGCGGCTTCCGCTGCATCACCACCAGCCTGCTGGGATATGGCCGGACCGCCGAGCGCCGCACCGACGAGGATGCCGGCATCGCTCTCGAGGCGGAGGTTCTCGAGACGGTCATCCGCCGCGCCGACTGCCCGGTGCATCTGGTCGGCCATTCCTTCGGCGGGGTGGTCGGTCTCGCCGTCGCGCTGCGGCAGCAGGTGCCGCTGCTGAGCCTCACGGTGCTGGAGGCGCCGGTGCCGACCGTGCTGCCGGCGCTGGGCGAGCTTGGTCCCTACGGCGAGTTTCGCGCGATGACCGACGCCTATTTCGCGGCGTTCCAGCGCGGCGAGGCAGAGGCGATCCGGCGCATGATCGATTTCTTCGGCGGGGCCGGCACCTTCGATGCCTGGCCGCAGCGCGTTCGCGGATACGCCGCCGAGACGACGGCGGTGAACATCCGCGACTGGGCGACCGCCTACGCGTTCGATCTGGCGCCTGCGATGCTGGCGACGATCGAGATTCCGACCCTTGTCGTCTGGGGCGGCATCAGTCATCCGGCGGTGCGGCGCGCCAATCAGCTGCTGAGCCAGTGCCTGCCGCGGGCCTCGGCGGTCACCCTCGCCGGCGCCGCGCATTTCATGATCGCGACCCATGCGGAGGAAGTGGCGGGGCTCGTTGCGCGGCACGTCACCGGCCGAGGCTGCTCCTAGACGAAGAGCAGGTCGTTCTCGAAGCCGAGGAGGTGACGGCCCACCGTCTCGAAATGCGAGCGGCGGCCCTGCACCTGCTGCGCCACCGTGTGGATGTCGCGGAAGCGGCGCTCGAAGGGGTTGCTGCTGAAGATCGCGGTGGCGCCCGCCGCGTGATAGGCGGCGTCGGCGACCTTCACCGCCTCCTGGATCGTGTAGGTGGAGGCGAGGCGGATCGCCATCCGCTGCTCGATGGTGATCTGGTTCGTGCGCTGCACCGCGCTCCAGATCTCGCCGAGTGTGCCCAGGATGTACATGCGGGCGCAGCGCAGCCGCGCTTCCGATTCCGCCAGCTCAGACTGCACCACCGCGTTTTCGCGCAGCTTGCTCTTGTAGCCGCGCGGCGTCTTCTCCAGCGTCAGCGCCAGGAAGGCGTCGTGCAGCCCGCGGGCGATGCCGAGAGCGACGCAGGCAAAGCCGCAGGAATAAAGGCTGTTGGTGGGGAAGCTGTAGAGCGGGCCGGTCTCCCGCCGCTCGGCGGGATTGTCGCGCGCCAGCGTGAAGGCGTCGGGCACGAAGAGGTCGGTCACCGCATAGGCATCGCTGGCGGTGCCGCGCAGCCCCACCACGTGCCAGATGTCCGACATCGGCGCCTTCGAGGCCGGGAACAGCATGGTGCGGATGACCGGCGCGCCGGTCGGGCCGAGGCGCGGCGTTCCGTCCGCCTCGTAGACCGGGCAATGGGCGCCGAGCCAGGTGGCATGGCGGCCGCCGCTGGCGAAGGACCAGCTGCCGGTGACGCGATACCCGCCGGGCACCACCACGGCGCGGCTCGGACCCGGGCCCCAGGCGAGCACCGCATTGGGATCGAGCCCGTACATCTCCCGCGCGCTCTCCAGCGGCAGCGAGGCGGCAACCATCGAGCAGACCGTGTTCTGGCAGAGGCACCAGGCGGTGCTGGCATCGGCCTTGGCGATGGTCTCGATCACGCGGACGAAAGTGGGGGGATCGAGCTCCGCGCCGCCGAGCGAGCGCGGCAGCAGCATGCGATAAAGCCCCGCATCCATGATCGCGGCGAAGAGCGGGCCGGTGATCCGCCGCTCACGCTCGATCTCGTCGGCGGCCGCGGCGATGCGCGGCGCCAGCGCTTCCGCCCGCGCGAGATAGTCCGCTGGCGCGGTGCCGGCGCGCATCCCGTCATCCTCTCGCGGCGACACGGCTTGCTCTCGCCGATGCCTAGCCGGCATCCGCGATCGACCAGGTCCAGGCGTCGCGGCCCGGCACGTAGTTCCGGTTGCTCTGCGCGGGATTCCGGTTCACCAGCGGGCGGGCGTAGAGCGGGTGGCGCATGCTGCGGATCTCATGCTCGATGGTGAACAGCGCCGTGCCGGTCTCGACGTCGGCGATGGTCTCAAAGCGATACTGGTGCTGATCGCTCTCCTCGGTGATCAGTCCTCTCTCCTTGAGGCGCTGGTGCGGCCCGGAGAAATCCGCGACATAGACCTGGATGTGGTGGCCGTCATAGGGCGGCGGCGTCTCGCCGGTCTCGCGGAAGACGAGATCCTGCTCCGTGCCGACGGGAACCCGCGCGCGCCGCCCGTCGGCGTCGTCGAGCGCCTCCGCAGGCGTTCCCATCACCTCGCGGTAGAAGCGGGCGATGCCCGCCGCGCTACCCGGCGGCACTTCGAACTCGACATAGGGCATGCCGAGATTGATCCGGCCGAAGCGCTCCTCCGGCCCATGGCAGCGCAGTCGGTTGCCCCAGGGCGACACCACGTCGATGAACGCATTGTGCTCTTGGAAAGCGAAGCGGGTGCCATCCAGCGGCTTGCGCACGGCGGCCAGGCGGCGGGCGAGGGCGCCGAGATCGGGCACCACGATGCCGGTCTGGCCGCGCAGCACCTGGGGCGCGCCGGTCGGTAGATGGAATTGGCTGCGGCCGACATTGATCCACATATTGTCCGTGCCAGTCATGAGGTACGGGTCGCGGGTCAGGCCGAGGCCGCTCACGTAGAACAGCGTGGCGATGGTCTGGTCGGGGACACGGACGTTAACGTGCTCCAGCCCGACGACATTGCCGAGATCCTCGACGGCGCGGTCGTAATGCTGGTCCATATGATCTCCCTTCTGTTCCTGGCCGTTAGCGCGTCTGCCGGGAGTCGTTCGGAGCCTGCGCCCGCCCCTTGATCCAGTGCGCTCCCTATTTGAGCGTGTCTATTGGTGGCCGGCAACAAGATGCGGCATGGACGCGCCAATGCCACCGCCGGAACGCGCGCGCCGAGTCCTCCGGCGGACCGCGACGATCGCGGCGACCGAAGAGCCGGTGCCCGCAGAGGGCGGCGGCGCCGGGTCTCGTCGAGGGGCCAACGGCAGGCTCTCTGTGAGACCTGGGGATAACCCGCGGTGATATGTTTGGTCAGCCACTTAGACGAATTACCTAAACCGGGTTCTTCGGATGTCCCAGCGCCAGGGCACCCTTGCGGGCGAGGCGCGCTCCGGATTTCGCGGCGGCCGAATCGCTGCCGCGGCCCTATACTTGCTTTGTCGAGCAGGCGGGGAGGGCCGTTGTCATCGGGGGGTGCGATTTGATGCTGGGGGGCGTTGCTGCCGCGTCGTGCCGGGCGCGCTCGCGGTTTTGCGGCGGTCCAGCGGCCGGGCGCGCCAAGGAATCAGTGCCATTCAGGGGAATGCCGACGACCGGAGCCTCGTTTGCATTTTATCGGGAACGCTGCCCGATTTTATGGTCAACCCTATGTACCTCGCGGGAAAATGCTTGTATCACGTCGCTCGTGAACGGGTCCGGGGGATCCGGAATTCATAAATCACGCGCGCAGCGAGGCCAGCGCCGCGGATGGCGGGGAAATCGGCGGATTGTCGGGAAGCGAGAGCTCGGAATGAAGTGGCATGCCCAGCGCTAACAAGCCGTCTTGGCCGCCATTCCCGGTTGCGATCGTGGGCATGTCCTGCCGCCTGCCTGGGGCGGCCGATATCGGTCAGTTCTGGGAGCTGCTGAAATCCGGCCGTGACGCGGTCGGTGAAGTTCCGCCCGATCGGTGGGATGTCGACTGGTACTTCCATCCCGATCCCGCGCGCCCCGGCCGCATCTACACCAAGGCCGGCGGCTTCCTCGACGTCATCGATCGCTTCGACGCCGACTTCTTCGGCATCTCGCCGCGCGAGGCGCGGCAGATGGATCCGCAGCAGCGCATCCTGCTCGAGCTTGCCTGGGAGGCGCTGGAGCATGCCGACATCGTGCCGGCGCGGCTCGCGGGCTCCGATACCGGTGTCTTCATCGGCATCTCGAACGAGGATTACGGCATCCTGCAGCGGAATGCCGCGGAGTCGATCACCGATCCCTACGGCGCCTCGGGCTCCGCGCTCGCGGTGGCGGCGAACCGGATCTCCTACGTGCTGGACCTGCACGGGCCGAGCCTGGCGATCGATACCGCCTGCTCCTCGGCCCTGGTGGCGGTGCACGGCGCCTGTCACAGCCTCTGGCGCGGCGAGAGCTCGCTGGCGATCGCCGGCGGCATCAACATTCTTCTCGCGCCCGAGACCCACGGCGCCTTCTGCAAGGCGGCGATGCTGTCGCCGACCGGCCGCTGCCGCGCCTTTGCCGCCGAGGCCGACGGCTATGTCCGCTCGGAGGGCGGCGGCGTCGTCATCCTGAAGCCGCTGCCGGCAGCGCTCGCCGACGGCAACACCATTCACGCGGTGATCCTCAACGCCGGCGTCAACTCCGACGGCCGCACCAAGGGCATCGCGCTGCCGAACCCGGTGGCGCAGGAGCAACTGCTGCGCCAGGTCTATGGCAGCGCCGGGATCGATCCCGCCGATGTCTCTTATGTGGAGGCGCACGGCACCGGCACCAGTGCCGGCGACCGCGTCGAATGCACTGCCTTGGGCCGCGTCTTCGGCGCCACCAGGGGGGCCGAGGATCCCTGCCTGATCGGCTCGGTGAAGACCAATATCGGCCATCTCGAGCCTGCCTCGGGCATCGCCGGCCTGCTGAAGGCGACGTTGACGCTGGAGCACCGCGCGATCCCGCCGTCGCTCCATGCCGGCAACCTCAATCCGAAGATCCCCTTCGACGAGTTCAACCTCTCGGTCGTCCGCGAGTTCACGCCGCTGCCGGAGCGTGCCGAGCCGCTGATGGTCGGCGTCAATTCCTTCGGCTTCGGCGGCACCAATGCCCATCTCGTGCTGCGGAGCCACGTGCCCGTTCAGCCGGCGCCCGTGCCTGCCGCGCCCGAGGACAGCATCGAGATGCTGGTGCTGTCGGCGCGCAGCGAGGGCGCGCTCAAGACGCTCGCCGAGCGCTACGCGCGGCGCCTGCGCGAGGCGGATTGTCCCGCTCTCGGCACCATCTGCCGCGCGGTCGCCACCCACCGAAGCCATCATCCGTTGCGCATCGCCACCTTCGGCGAGAGCCGGGAGGAGGTCGCCGGGCGGCTCGAGGCCTTTGCCGCCGGTTATCCCGCGCAGATGCTGGCCGAGGGCGAGGCCAGCTATCAGCCCTCGCGCATCGCCTTCGTGTTCTCCGGCAACGGGTCGCAATGGGTGGGGATGGGCCGCGATCTTCTGGCCCGCGAGCCCGATTTCGCCACTTGTGTCGGCCGGATCGACGCCGTGCTGAAGCCGCTCGTCGGCTGGTCGGTGGTGGAGATGCTCACCAGCGAGGCGCCAGCGACGCTCTTCGACAAGACCGAGATCGCGCAGCCGGCACTCTTCGCGCTGCAGGTCGGCCTGGTGGAGCTGCTGCGCCGGCGCGGCCTCACCGCCGAGGCGATGCTGGGCCACAGCGTCGGCGAGGTCGCCGCTGCCCACGCCGCCGGTGCCCTCACGCTGGAGCAGGCCTGCCTGGTGGTGGCGCGACGCAGCCAGGCGCAGGGCCGCACCGCCGGCGCCGGCAAGATGGCCGCCGTCGGCCTCACCGAGGAGCAGGCGGCCGAGGCGATCGCTCCCTATAACGGAGCGCTCGAGATTTCCGCCGTCAACAGTCCGGCCTCGGTGACGGTTTCCGGCGAGGCGAGTGCGCTTGCCGAGCTTGCGGAGGCGCTCGAGGCCAAGGGCGTGTTCGTGCGCGTGCTCGGCCTCGACTATGCCTTCCACAGCAAGACGATGGCGCCGCTCGAGGACGAGATCATGGCAGCCTTCGCCGATCTCAAGCCGGTGGCGGGCGAGCATCGCTTCATCTCCACCGTGACCGGCGGCGAGCGCGACGGCGCCAGCCTCGATGCCGCCTACTGGTGGGGCAACATCCGCCAGCCCGTGCGCTTCGGCCAGGCGGTGAAGCAGCTCGCCGACGACGGCATCGACGTCTTCCTCGAGATCGGGCCGCATCCCGTGCTGGCGGGCTATCTGCGCGAATGCCTGCAGGGTGCCGACCGCACGATCTTCGGCACGCTCCGCCGCAGCGAGCCGGAGCGCGAGGCGCTGTGGCTGGCGCTGGCGCGCTGCTACGCCGCCGGTGTCACGCTGGATCTGGCGGCGCTCTTCGCCGGCGACGGCGCGCCGGTGGCATTGCCGGCATATCCCTGGCAGCGCGAGCGCTACTGGTTCGACACCAGCGAGCGGATGGCGCTGCCGAAGCTGGCCAAGCGCCAGCACCCGCTGCTGGGCTATCGCGCGCCCACCGCCGAGCCGACCTGGCAGAACAGCTTCGATGCCGTGACCGTGCCCTTCCTCAGGGACCACGTGGTGGGCGGCAGCGTCGTCTTCCCCGCCGCCGGCTATATCGAGATGGCGCTCGCCGCTGCCGCGGCGCATCTCGGCACCGAGGCGGTGGAGATCGAGGGGCTGGAGATCCATCGTCCCCTCGTGTTCAGCGAGAAGTCGGGCCAGTGGCTCGAGTTCGCCATCGCCGAGGACAACACCTTCCACATCGTCACCCAGCAGAAGGCGGGGCCGGCATCGCCGCCGCTCGCGGTCGGGCGGCTGGCCGCGCTGGCGGACGGGCCGCGGCCCACGGGGCCGGCGGTGGAAGCCCTGCAGGCAAGCTTGCCGCTGCGCATCAGCGCGGAAGAGCACGTCGCCCGCTGTGCGGCGCACGGTCTCGACTATGGTCCGGCTTTCCAGGGCCTGCGCGAGATCTGGGCCGCCGACGGCGAGGCGCTCGGCCGCATCGAGGCGCCCGCCGCCATCGCGGCCGGGCTCGGCGCCTATCACATTCATCCGGCGGTGCTCGATGCCTGTCTGCAGACCGCTGCCGGCGCGCTGCAATCGGCGGAGCGCGCGGGCGACCGCTCGACTTTCATTCCCGTCCGCGTGGAGCGGTTCCGCTCGCTGGGCGGCGGCGACAAGATCGCCTGGTGCCACGCTCGCGTCGCGCGCGCCGAGCGCGCCGGCGTGGTCGTCGACTTTGCGCTGCTGGATGCCGGCGGGACCGCGGTCGCGGAGGTCGAGGGCTTGCGGCTGCGGCGCATCGAGCTCACGCGCGCGAGCGAGATCCCGACCTATCACTGGGACGCCGAGGTGCAGCTCAATCGCTGGGCCGCCGGCGGCGGCGCCGATCTCCCGGGGCCGGCGGACTGCGTCGCGGCGCTCGCCGGCGAGAGCGCGCGATTGACCCGGGCGCTCGGCATCGAGGAGCTCCGCCGCGAGCTCGAACCGTCGCTCGACCGCCTGGCTGTCGGCTATGCGGCGCGGGCGCTCCGGGCGCTCGGCGCCGGCGAGGCGCCCTTCTCGGTGCACGGACTGGTGCAGCAGGCGCGACTCGCGCCGGAGAGCGAGCCTTATCTCGGCGCGCTGCTGGTCATGCTGGAGCGCCGCGGCGCAGCGCTCAGAAGCGGCACCGAGTGGCGGCTGCGCGACGACGGCGGCGGTGAGGATCCCGCGGTGCTCTGGCGCCGCCTGGTGGCGGAATATCCCGATCATCTCGCCAGCCTCGAGCTGGTGGGGCGGTGCGGCGAGCGGCTGGAGGCGATCCTGCGCGGCGAGGCCGATGCGGAATCCCTGCTGTTCTCGGAGCGCGATTTCAACGCCGGCGAGCAGTTCGAGGATTCCGATCCCTTCACCCGCCTCGGCAACGAGCTCGCCGCCGGCGTGATGCGGCATATCCGCCAGCACGTTGCTGCCGGCCGCGCGCTCCGGGTGTTGGAGGTCGGCGGCGGCACCGGCGGCCTTGCCGCCGCGCTGCTGCCGGAACTGCCGGCGGAGCGGGTCGAGTATGTCTTCAGCGATCCGCGCGAGGCGGCGGTGACGCGCGCCGAGGGGCGCTTCACGGACTATCCCTTCGTCCGCTACACGACGCTCGACCTCGATCAGGAGATCGCGAGCCAGGGCTTTACGGTCGCAGAGTTCGACGTGATCGTGGCGGCGAATTCCCTGCACGAATGCGCCGATCTCGGCCGCGCGCTGGCGCGCGCGCGCGACCTGCTGCGGCCGGGCGGGCTGCTGCTGCTGGTCGAGCCGGCGCCCAGCGATTTCCTCGAATTCGTCTTCGGCATCCGCCGCCGCTGGTGGTCCTTCGCCGATCTCGACCTGCGCGCCGAGACGCCGCTGATGCCGCCGGCGCAGTGGGAGGCGGCGTTGCGCGCGGCGGCCTTCACCGAGACTGCCGTGCTGCCGCGCGAGAGCGCGCCGGTGACGGT
>DATKPX010000460.1:0-2998 GCA_035523855.1 Allostellaceae bacterium | reverse complement strand
TCGTAGTTCGCGATGCGCCGCCCGTCCGGCAGCCGCGTCTCGTTGGCCGGCGGTCCGAGCTGGGCCACCACCTGCTCATAGTTGCTTTTGCCGACCTGCAGGTCGGACAGCTTGGTGGGCGAGAAGCTGTTCTGGGTCTGCTGCCCGCAGGCGGCGAGCGCAAGGAGCAGTGCGAATAGGATCGCGCGAGTCATCGTCTCCCCTTTCAATCTCCCGTCCATGAGGGACGGGCAATCTATACCTACGCGCGGGGCGGAACAAATCACCTGACCCGGCTGTGGGAATGTTGGGGCACGGGGTGGGACGGCACGGCGGGACGCGTCCGGCTCGCCCCAAGCCGATTGCTGCCGGTGGGGACGGTGCCTATTCTCCCGCCCGCAGAGGAGCTCAATGTCGAGAAGCGACCATCCGGGCGCCGCCACGGCCGTGGCTTTCGGTCCCTTCCGCCTGTTTCCGGCCGAGCGCCTGCTGGAGCGGGACGGCGTTCCCCTCGCGATCGGCGGGCGGGCGCTGGACATCCTGACCCTGCTCGCCGAGCGCGCGGGCGAAGTGGTGAGCAAGCGGGATCTGCTTGCCCGGGTCTGGGCCGATGTCACCGTCGACGAGGGCAGCCTCCGCTTCCACGTGGCGGCGCTGCGCAAGGCGCTCGGCGACGGGCAGGCCGGCGCGCGCTATGTGACCAACGTTCCCGGTCGCGGCTACTGCCTGGTGGCGCCGGTCTCCAGGGCGGCGCCGGCCGCCGCCGAGAGAGCTGAGACGGCCGCTCCCAGGCCGGCATCGAACCTGCCGCCGCGCCTCACCCGGATGGTCGGGCGCGAGGAGACCGCCGGCAAGATCGCGGAGACGCTGTCGGCGCGGCGCTTCGTCACCGTGGTGGGGCCGGGCGGCATCGGCAAGACGACGGTCGCCGTGGCGGTGGCGCACCGGCTGCTGGCGGATTTCGACGGCGGCGTGCACTTCCTCGATCTGGGCGCGCTCAGCGACGCGGGCCTGGTGCCGAGCTCGCTCGCTTCCGCCCTGGGCTTCGCGGTGCATTCCGATGATCCCGTGCCCAGCCTGCTGGCGCTGCTCCGGCACAAGCGCATGCTGATCGTCCTCGACAGCTGCGAGCACGTGGTCGAGGCGGCGGCATCCCTCGCCGAGCGCATCTTCACAGAGGCGCCCGAAGTCCACATCCTCGCCACCAGCCGGGAGTCGCTTCGGGTCGAGGGTGAGCAGATCCATCGCCTGTTCCCGCTCGCCGTTCCGCCCGAGGACGCGAGTCTCGCGGCGGCGGACGCGCTGGGATTTCCCGCCGTGCAGCTCTTCATCGAGCGCGCGGGCGCCAGCGCGGGCGATTTCGAGCTCAGCGATCCGGAGGCGCCGCTGGTGGCGAGGATCTGCCAGAAGCTCGACGGCATCGCGCTGGCGATCGAGCTGGCGGCGGGCCGCGTCGGCGCCTACGGCATCGAGGGCATCGCGACGCTGCTCGACACCCGGTTCGAGCTGTTCTGGCAGGGCAAGCGCACCGCGCTGCCGCGCCACCAGACCCTGCACGCCACGCTCGATTGGAGCTTCGAGCTGCTGACCGACGCCGAGCGCGAGGTGCTCTGCCGGCTCGGCATCTTCATCGGCGGCTTCACGCTGGAGGCGGCGCGGGCGGTCGCGGCGGGCGACGGTCTCGACGAGGCGCAGGTGGTCGAGGCGATCGGCGATCTCGTCGCCAAGTCGCTGATCGCCTCCGAGAGCGGCAGCGCGCCGATGCGCTACCGCCTGCTCGATACGACGCGCACCTATGTGCTCGGCAAGTCGGCGGGCGGCGAGCGCGATCGCGCGATCGCGCGCCGGCATGCGCTCTATTACGCCCAGTTCCTCGCCCGGTTGGACTCGGAGTCCGCGATCGCGCCGCAACCGGAGAGCCTCGGCGAATTCGTCCGCTCGATCGGCAATGTGCGCGCGGCCCTCGAATGGTGCTTCTCGCCGCAGGGCGATCTGGCGCTCGGCGTCGATCTCGCGGCCGCGGCGAGCCAGTGCTTCCTGGAGATCTCGCTGCTGACGGAATGCCAGCGCTGGGCGGCGCAGGCGGTGGCGGCGCTCGACGAGGGAAGCCGCGGCGGTCGCCGCGAGATGCAGCTGCAGCTGGCGCTCGCCGTGTCGCTGATGTTCACCCAGGGCAACAAGGACGACGTCCGGACCGCCTTCACCCGCGGCATCGAGGTCGCCGAGGCGCTCGGCGACCTCGCCGGTGAGCTGGGGCTGCTGAGCGGCTTTCACATCTATATGACGCGCATCGGCGATTTCCGGGGCGCGCTCCACATTGCGGAGCGCAGCGAGGCGATCGCGCGCCGGCTGGGCGACCCGCCGGCCATCACCATCGCCGCATGGCTGCTGGGAACCGCCCAGCACCTCATCGGCAACCAGGCGGATGCGATCGCCAACCTGGAATCCGCGATGCAGCCCGGACCGACGCCCGAATGGGGCAATCTCGGCCGCTTCGGATACGATCGCCGCAGCATCGGGCTGGTGGCGCTCGCGCGCGCGCTCTGGCTGGCGGGAAAGCCGGAGCGGGCGGTCGCGGTCGCGCGGCACACGATCGCACGGGGTCAATCCCTGGAGCATCCGCTCACCCTCGGCATCTCCCTGGTCTGGACCACCTACGTCTTTCTCTGGACCGGTGACTGGCGGAGCACCGAGGCGGCGGTGGAGCAGCTGATCGCCCATGTCGCCAGGCATTCCCTCGGTCCCTATAACGCGATCGGCCGCGGCCTCAGGGGCTGCCTCGCGATCAAGCGGGGTGATCTTGCCGGCGGGCTGGAGCTGGTGCAGAGCTGCCTCGACCAGCTGCGCGAGAACCGGCACCAGATCCTGATCTCGACCTTCGCCGGCGATCTCGCGGAAGGCCTGGCGATGACCGGCGAGACCGCGGGCGCGCTTGCCGCGATCGAGGAAGCGCTCGACCAGGCCCGCTCCGCCGGCGAATCCTTCAACATGCCGGAGCTCCTGCGGATCAAGGGCGAGA
>DATKPX010000459.1:0-5539 GCA_035523855.1 Allostellaceae bacterium | reverse complement strand
CGGGTCCTCGTGATGTACGCGGGCAAGCCGGTGGAGATCGGCACCGTCGATGACATCTACTACCGGCCGCGGATGCCCTACACCGTCGGCCTGCTCGGGTCGCTGCCCAGGCTGGACAAGCGCGAACAGTCGCGGTTGACCCCGATCCAGGGCTCGCCGCCCTCGCTGGTCAACCTGCCGCCCGGTTGCCCGTTCACCCCGCGGTGCCCGATCTCCGTGGACCTGTGCCTCGAGGTGGAGCCGGCGCTCGAACCGGCGAACGGCGGCGCCGGAAGCGTGCGCGACCACCTCGCCGCCTGTCATCTGCGGGGGGAGGTCGCACATCTCGACCAGAGCCGGATGTTCGACCGCTCGTCCGCCGACGCGGCGTTGCCGGTCGACTTCGGCGCCGACTACGAGGAGGAGACGGAGCCCGGCGAGGAGCGCCGGCCCGACATCGACTACGGACCCGAGGACCGGACCCTGTGAGCGCTTACACGGATGGCGGCGAGGGCGCGGGCGAGGGCGCGGGCGCAGGCGGTGCGAAGGGCGAGCCGATCCTGTCGGTGCGCCACCTGGTCAAGGAGTTCCCGATCCGTTCCCGGGGCCTGCTGCCGCGGGTCGTCGGCGCGGTGCACGCGGTCAGCGACATCTCCTTCGACCTCTACCGCGGCGAGACGCTCGGGCTGGTCGGCGAGTCCGGCTGCGGCAAGACCACCACCTCGCGGGCGGTGCTGCATCTGCAGCCGGCCACCAGCGGCCAGGTGTTCTTCGAAGGCAGGGAACTGACGGCGCTCGGCAGATCCCGGATGCGCGTGCTGCGCCGCGATCTGCAGCTGGTCTTCCAGGACCCGTACGCGAGCCTGAATCCCCGGATCACGGTCAACCAGATCATCGCGGAGCCGCTCAAGATCCACGGGTTGTTCCGCGACGGCGGCCAGCGGACGGTCTCCGAGCTGATGCAGCGGGTGGGCCTGAACCCGGAGCACGGGGTGCGCTACCCGCACGAGTTCTCCGGCGGCCAGCGCCAGCGCATCGGCATCGCCCGGGCGCTCGCGCTCAATCCGCGCTTCATCGTCTGCGACGAGCCCGTCTCCGCCCTCGACGTCTCGATCCAGGCGCAGATCGTCAACCTGCTGCAGGATCTGCAGGACGAGATGGGCCTCGCCTATCTCTTCATCGCGCACGACCTCGGCGTGGTGAAGCACATCTCCGACCGCGTCGCGGTGATGTATCTCGGCAAGATCGTCGAGATCGCCGAGAAGCGCTCGCTCTATGCGGAGCCGCTGCATCCCTACACCCAGGCGCTGATCGCCGCGGTGCCGGAGGCGAAGCCGCGCGCTGGCCGGCGCAAGCCCGCGATCACGGGCGAGATCCCGAGCGCCCTCAACCCGCCGACGGGCTGCCGCTTCCACACCCGCTGCCCGCATGTGATGCCGGTCTGCCGCGAGATCGAGCCCGCCGTGGCCGAGCCGAAGCCCGGCCATCGCGTCGCCTGTCATCTCTATCCGGTGTCGGCCGCCGCCGCTCCAACCGCCGCAACAGCCTGAGGACAGAGCCATGGCGACTTCGGCAATTCCCGACACGCTCACCACTGCGCAGCTGCGGGCCAGGCTCGACGCGCTGCCGCGCCTCCGCCTCGCTCATCTGCCGACGCCGCTCGAGCATTGTCCGCGCCTCACCAAGGCGCTGGGCGGGCCGGAGATCTACATCAAGCGCGACGACCTGACCGGCCTCGCCTTCGGCGGCAACAAGACACGCCAGCTGGAGTTTCTGTTCCCCCGCATCCTCGAGCAGAAGCCGGATACCCTCGTCGCCGGGGCCTATACCCAGTCGAACTGGTGCCGGCAGATGACGGCGGCCGCGCTGAAGCACGGTCTCGCGGTGAAGCTGATCCTCGTCCACGGCGAGAAGGGGCCGGCGCTGCAGGGCAATCTGCTGCTCGACCGCCTCATGGGCGCCGATGTGACGGTGGTGAAGCTCGACGACATGCACGAGCTGGCGCCGCTGCTGGAGGCGGCCGCCGGGGAGCTGCGTCGGGCCGGGCGCAAGCCTTTCGTGGTGCAGCCCTTCGGTCCCGAAGTGTTGTCGACCTCGGCCCTCGGCTATGTGAACCAGGTGGCGGAGCTCGACGATCAGCTCGCGGTGGGTGGTCTCAAGCCCGACTTCATCTATCTCGCCGGCGCCAACATGACGCCGGCGGGCATGCAGGTCGGGCTGCGCGCGCTCGGCCGCGCGACCAGGCTGGTGAGCATCTGCCCCATTCGTTGGGCGGATGATCGCGCCACCGACATCGCGGCGACCGCCACCGCGACGGCACGGCGCCTTGGCCTCGATTTCACCGTCGAGCCCAAGGACATCATCGTCGACGAGAACTACATCGGCCAGCGCTACGGCCTTGTCACCGATGCGAGCCGCGCGGCGCTGCGCCTGGTCGCCGAGACCGAAGGGATCATCCTCGATCCCGTCTATACCTCGAAGGCGATGGCCGGCCTCATCGATCACATCCGCCAGGGCCGCATCGGCAAGGGCGAGACCGTCGTCTTCATCCACACCGGCGGCAACCCCGCCACCTTCGCCTACGCGCAGGACCTGATGGAGAAGTGAGGAGAGCCGCTCTTGTAGCCCCTCTCCGCCGCGATGGCGGAGGAGAGCGGCTTAGTTACTGCAACTCACCCTCCGAACGCAGCATGCGGATGCTGGCCTTGAGCGCCGCGGCCGTCCTATCGATGTCCTCGGGTCCGTGCGCGGCGGAGGTGAAGCCGCTCAGCCTGCCATTGACGTCGACGCCGTTCGACAGCAGGGCGAGGCGGGTGAGCCGCGCGAGAGCCGGCGGGTTCGACAGCATCTCGCGATAGTCGAGCGCGAAGGGATCGAAGCGCAGAGGATCGATCGGCCGGCGCTGCGGATTGAGGAAGATATGGAAGCCGCTGAAGGTGCCGTGCACTGCCCAGGGCACGCGCTCCTGCGTCAGCACCTCGTTGAGGCGCTCCCGCAGAGCCGCCGCGATGGCGTTGGCGCGCTTGCAGGCATCGCTGCTGCCGACGAGATCGAGCGCGGCGATGCCGGCGGCGGCCGAGAGCGGGTTCGCATTGTAGGTGCCGGGATGGGCGATCTTCTCGCGCTTCTTGCGCTCGGCGGCCTCGAAATCGAGCTCGTCCAGCACGTCGCGCCGGCCGCAGACCGCGCCGCCGGGGAGGCCACCGGCCAGGATCTTGGCCAACGCCGTCAGGTCCGGCGTGACCCCGAACTCGGCCTGGGCGCCGCCGGGCGAGACCCGGAATCCGGTGATCACCTCGTCGAAGATCAGGAGGATGCCGCGCTTCGCCGTCTCCTCACGAAGGATTGAGAGGAAGCCCGGCGCCAGCGGCGCGGCGCCGAAGCTGGCGCCGGTCGGCTCCAGGATGACGCAGCCGATGTCGTCGCGGCTCCCGAGCGTCTGCTTCAGCGCCGCGGCGTCGCCTTGCGGCAAGAGCACCACATTCTCCGCAATCCCGGCCAGCACGCCCGTGGTCGGCGTGCCGTCAAAATGACTGGCATGGCCGGCGGTCATGTGATCGTGCCAGCCATGGAAGTTGGTGAGGAAACGGATGAATTTGGGCTTGCCGGTAAAGGCGCGCGCGAGCCGCACCGCCATCAGCGTGGCCTCGGTGCCGGAGGAGGTGAAGCGCACCCGCTCTGCGGACGGCACCAGCTTGCGCACCAGCTCCGCCCAGCGCACCTCGCGGGCGTGGTTGGCGCCGAAATGCGTGCCCTGCTCCAGCGCCGCGTGGGTGGCGGCGACCACGCCCGGATGGTTATGGCCGAGGATCAGCGAGCCATGACCGCCGAAGTAATCGACATATTCGTTGCCGTCCACGTCCCATTTGCGCGCGCCCTTGGCGTGGTCGATGTAGATGCCGTAGGGCTTGAGGTAGCGGGCGTCATGGGTGATGCCGCTCGGCAGCATCTCCCGCGCCTCGGCCGCGAGCCGTTCCGACTGCGGCGTGCGCTCGCGATAGGCGGCCACGATCCGGGAGTTAGTGGGGCTGGCTTCGGGCATGACAGCGTTTTCCGGTGCTGGGGAGGGTTGAATCCCTGAAAATTTCGCATACGTGACCTGACGCGTCCATGCCGGACGCTCCGGCGACTTGGCTTGGCGCCGTCCCCACGAAGTTCCATAATTATCACCAGCACCCTTGGGAGCGATAAGGGATCGTCGCCCTCCGAGGCGGGTTTAGGGTGGAAAGCCAGGCCGGAAAATCGGCCCGTCAGGAGGCGAGAGTGATCTCGACGGTTGCGGAGTCCGCCATAGACGCGGACAGGGCGGCCTGGGCGCAGCGCCTGCGGCGCGTCCGGGCCGCGAGCGAGGCGCTGGCCGCGGATCTCAGCCCCGAGGACCAGACCATCCAGTCGATGCCGGACGTCAGTCCGACCAAATGGCATCTGGCGCACACCACCTGGTTCTTCGAGACCTTCCTGCTGATACCCCTCCTGCCGGGATGGCGGGTCCACCATCCGGCCTACGGGCATCTCTTCAATTCCTACTACGAGGCGGTGGGGCCGCGGCATCCGCGGCCGCAGCGCGGGCTGCTGTCGCGGCCCGGCGTCGACGAGATCGCCGCGTATCGCCGCGCGATCACCGGCGGCATGCTGGATCTCATCGGCGGCGCCGATGAGCGGCAATGGCGCGAGATCGCGCCCCTCATCGAGCTCGGGCTCAACCACGAGGAGCAGCATCAGGAGCTGATCCTGATGGACATCAAGCACGTCTTCTCGGTCAACCCGCTGAAGCCCGCCTATCGTCCGCGCGCGGCGACGCCGGCTCCGCGGTCGATGGCGGGACCGGCAGGCTGGATGCAGTTCGGCGGCGGGATGGCGGAGATCGGTCATGCCGGCAACGGTTTCGCCTTCGACAATGAAGGGCCGCGCCACAGGCAATGGCTGGAGCCGTTCCGGCTCGCCTCCCGCCCGGTGACCTGCGGCGACTATCTCGATTTCATCGAGGACGGCGGCTATCGCCGGCCGGAGTTCTGGCTCTCCGACGGCTGGGCGACGGTGCAGAGCCAGGGCTGGCAGGCGCCGCTCTACTGGGAGCGTGAGCCCGACGGCGAGTGGTCGATCTTCACCCTCGGCGGCCTGCTGCCGTTCGATCCCGCGGAGCCCGTCTGTCATGCGAGCTTCTACGAGGCAGATGCCTTCGCCCGCTGGGCCGGCGCGCGCTTGCCGACAGAGGCGGAGTGGGAAGTGGCGGCGGCCGACGTGCTGCTCGCCGGGAACCTCGGGGACCGCGGGCGGTTTCATCCCGAGGCGGATTCCGGGAGCGGCAACGAGCTGCGGCAGATGATCGGCGATATCTGGGAGTGGACGGCGAGCTCCTATTCCCCCTATCGCGGCTTCCGCGCCGTCAACGGCGCGATCGGCGAGTACAACGGCAAATTCATGAGCGGTCAGATGGTGCTGCGCGGCGGCGCGGCGGTGACGCCGCCGGGACATGTGCGCATCACCTATCGGAACTTCTTTCCCCCGGCCGCGCGCTGGGCGTTCAGCGGCATTCGACTGGCGGAGGACGCATGATGCG
>DATKPX010000458.1:0-4570 GCA_035523855.1 Allostellaceae bacterium | reverse complement strand
AGTCCCGCCTCATCCTGAGCAAGCGACCAGCGGGAGCGCGTCGAAGGACGCATTGACGCACTTCCTTGGCACCGAAATCAATGCGTTCCTCCGACTGTCGCGACGATGCGCCGGCTGGCCTCGGCCAGCTGCGCCTTTCGCCGCGGCAGATCGGGGTAAAGCAGCTTGCCGGCGCGCTTCACCACCCGGCCCGCCACCAGCACCGTCTCCACATTGGCGATGCCGGCGTGCAGCACGATGGCGGCGACGGGATCGGTCACCGGAAAGAGGTTGAGCGCGTCCGCGTCCAGCAGCACGACATCCGCCTGCTTCCCCGGCGTCAACGAACCGATCCGGTGCTCGAGTCCCAGCATGGCGGCGCCGTTGATGGTGGCCCATTCCAGCGCCTCGCGTGCCTCGACGGTGACACGGGTCGGGCCGAGCCCGGTCGCGCGGCGGGCCTCGAGGCTGTCGGCATGGCGGAGCGCCTGCAAGGCGACGCGCGTCACCGTGAACATGTCGCCGCCGATCAGGGATTCGATATCGACGCCGAGGGTCGGCCGCGCGCCCAGCCTGCGCAGCGGCCCGGTGAGGCAGTCGCCGTATCCCATCTGCAGCTCGATGTCGGGCGTCACCGTGACAGTGGCGCCGGCATCCACGAGCCCGCGCAGCGTCTCGAAATCGATGCTGTTGCCGTGCACGATGTTGGTGCGGCCGTCGATCAGGCCTTCGCCGAGCAGGCGCGGGAACCCGTCGGGTGTCAGCATCTTGCCGCCGCCCACGTGCATGCTGACCAGCATGCCCATCTCGCGGCCGAGCTTCAGGTCCGCGCGGCTCACCTCGTAGGTGGAGTAGGCGGGGCCCAGCACCGCCATGCCCAGCCTCACCAGCGCGTCCTTCGAGGGCAGGCGGTCGCGCGCCAGCCGCTCGATCTCGGCGCGGGGGTGCGGGATCTCGCTGAAGTGCCGCTGGCCCGGCTTCGGATCGGGCTTCGGCGAGCCGTGCAGGAAGACGGCGCGGATGCCGGACTCCTGCAGCGCGTCGATGGCGCGCAGGGTATGCGCCGGCGTCGGGTTGTTGTGGCACCAGTCGACCAGCGTCGTGGTGCCGGAATTGAGCTGGTTGAGCGCGCCCACCAGGGTCGAGACGTGGATGTCCTCGGGCGAGAAGGCGGGCGCCACCGCCGCATGCATGTTGTGCAGGTATTCGAGAATGGTCCAGTTGGCGGCGATGCCGCGCAGCGCCGTCTGCCAGGTGTGCTGATGCGCGTTGACGAAACCCGGCATCACGATGCGGCCGGCGGCGTCGATCACCTCGGCGTCGGAAGCCTCGATCGCGGGCGCCACCGCGGCGATGCGATCGCCCTCGATCAGCAGATCGCCTTGCGGCAGATCGGGCACGTCCCGATCCATGGTGACGATCGTGCCGGATTTAATGAGCAGGCGTGACATCAGTGGGCGAGATCCCAATCGCGCGAGGACGGATGGCCTAAGTTAGCATGCGATCAGGACCGGGGGAAACATCGTGCGTCCTTCGACGCGCTCGCTCCGCTCGCTTGCTCAGGATCAGGGCATTCTCAGTTCTGCCTCATCCTGAGCAAGCGGCCCGGTGGGCCGCGCGTCGAAGGACGCAACCCGGCTAGATCACGCTGTCCGGCGGAAACTTCGGGGCGCGCTTTTCCCTGATCGCCTTGACGCCCTCCGGCAGCTCGGCGCCGTTGAAGCCCAGGAATTCCATGGCGAGCGACGCGTCGAAGGTGGGGCCGGCGCTCCGCAGCCAGTTGTTGAGGGCGTATTTGGTCCAGCGGATGGCGCTTTGCGCGCCCTCGGCAAGGCGCACGGCGGTCTCCAGGGAACGGCGCTGCAGCTCCGCGTCGGGGACCGCGAGCGAGACCAGGCCGATGCGCTCGGCCTCCTCGCCGGTGACGGGCTCGCAGAGCAGCAGATGGTATTTGGCCTTGGCCATGCCGCAGAGCAGCGGCCAGATGATCGCGGCGTGATCGCCGGCGGCGACGCCGAGCTTGGTGTGGCCGTCGATGAGCCGCGCGGATTTCCCGGCGATGGAGATGTCGGCAAGAATGGCGACCACGAGTCCCGCGCCCACGGCGGCGCCGTTGATGGCGGAGACGATCGGCTTGCTGCAGTTGATGATGTTGTAGACCATGTCGCGCGCCTCGCGCCAGACATGCATGCGCGTCGGGAAATCCGCGATCATCTTGTCGACGAGGCCGAGATCCCCGCCGGCGGAGAAAGCCCGCCCGGCGCCGGTGATCAGTACGGCGTTGACGCTGGGATCGGCGTCGATCTCGGGCCAGATTGCAGTCAACGCGGAGTGCATGGCGGGATCGGTGGCGTTGGATTTCTCCGGCCGATTCATGGTGAGGCGGAGGACCTTCGGGTGCGGCCGGTCGACCAGCAATCCCTGAAAGCGGCTGTAGCGTTCGTCCATGGGAACTCCTGAGATTTTCTTCAGTGCTTGTCCGCGGGCCGCGCCAGCACCTCGCGCACGAGCATGTGGCGCTGGATCTTGCCGGTGGGGGTGAAGGGAAGCTGCTCGAAGAGCTCCAGCCGCTCCGGTCGCTTGTAGGTCGCGACGCTGTCGCCCAGGAAGTCGAGCAGCTCCTCGAGGGTCGGCGGCGCGCCCGGCTTCGGCACCAGGCAGAGGCAGTTGCGCTCGCCAAGGCGCGCATCGGGCAATCCCACGATGGCGGCGTAGAGCACCTTCGGGTGGGTGTAGAGAATCTCCTCGATCTCGCGCGGAAAGAACTTCATGCCGCCGCGATTGATCATCTCCTTGAGGCGGCCGACGATGCGCAGATTGCCGTCGCCGTCGACCATGCCGAGATCGCCGCTGCGGAACCAGCCGTCGGGCAGAAAGGCGTCGGCGTTCGCCTTGGGATTGTTGTGGTAGCCCAGATGCACGGAAGGCCCGTCGCTGCAGATCTCGCCTTCCTCGCCGCGCGGCACTTCTTTTCCTTCGAGATCAATGAGCCGGAGGCCCATGTGGCTCGCGGGCCTGCCGACCGAGCCCGCCACAAGCTCCGGATCGTCGCCGGCACGCGTATAGGTCTGGTAGCCGGTCTCCAGCATGCCCAGCAGCTCCAGCAGCTCGCCGGGCGCCGCGCGCCGCCATTCCCGGATCGTCTCCACCGGCGCCGAGGCGCCGCCGCTCACCACGATGCGCAGGCTCGAGAGATCGTGCGATGCCAGGTCCGGCTCCTGCAGGATGGCGGTGAGCGAGGCGGGCGCGGTCGGGATATAGGTGACGCGCTCCTGCTGGATGAGGTCGAGCGCCACCGACGGGCGGAAGCGCTCCTGCAGCACCGCCTTGCCGCCGGCGAGGATCGCCTGCACCAGGGTGAGATAACCCCAGTTGAGGCCGCAGGGCAGCCAGGTCATCAGCACGTCATCGGGGCCGAGGCCGAGATCGCCGTTGAGGATGCGCGCCGCCGCCAGCGTCGTGTTGTGGCTGTGCATCACGCCCTTGGGGTTGCCCGTGGTGCCCGAGGTGAAGGCCATGCGCATGACCGTGTCGGCGCTCTGGCGCGTCGGCGTGAAGCCCGCCGGTGGCCCGCGTCCCTCGGCGACGTCGTCGAGGCTCACCATCCCCGGCAGCGGCGCGCCGCGCAGCACGCCCACGATCTTCAGGCTCGGCACCTTGTCCCGCAGCTCCGCCGCCATCGCGAGGTGGTCGAAGTCGCGGAAGGTGGCGCAGCAGACGAGCATCCTGGCGTCGGCGAAGCGCAGGATGTAGTCGAGCTCGCGGCTCCTGAAATCGACGCTCACCGTCACCGCCACGGCGCCGAGACGCTCGAGCGCGAAGAAGACGAAGGGGAACTCGACCCAGTTCGGCACCTGGATGCCGACGACGTCGCCCTCGCCGATGCCGAGGCCGCGGAGCCGCGCCGCCATGCGGTCGATGCCGTGGCTGAGCGCGCGATAGGTGAGGCGGCGCGTGCCATCGGTCACCGCCTCCTTCTCCGGCGTCTCGGCGACGCGGCGCGCCAGCACGTCGGCGAAGGTCTCGTCGCTCCAGAGCCCGGCGCTCCGCCACCGCTGGGACATCGCCGGCGTCAGACGCGTGGTGAATGCCATGACGGACCTCCCTCAGCCCGCGATGATCTGGCCGCCATCCACCTGCAGCACCTTGCCGGTGATGTAGGCGCCGTCGGGACCGGCGAGGAACGAGACCACCCGCGCCACCTCCTCCGGCGTGCCGATGCGGCGGAGCGGGATGCCGCGGACGACGCGCTCGCTCGCCTCCGGCCCCCATTCGGCAAAGGCGGCGCGGCCCATCTCGGTGTCGGTGAGGCCGATCGCCACCGCGTTGACGCGGATGCCGCGCCGGCCCTCCTCGCGCGCCACCACGCGGATCAGCGCCTCGAGCCCGGCCTTGGCGACGGCGCCCTGGGCATTCCGCGCCTGGCACATCTGCGCCGCGATCGAGGAGATCGCCACGATGGCGCCGCCGGCGCGGCGGAGATGCGGCAGCGCCGCGTGGATCACATAGAAGGCGCCGGAGAGGTCGACGGCGAGATAGCGGTCCCAGTCGGCGATGGCGAGATCCGCCGCCTCGCTCCAGGCGCCCATGG
>DATKPX010000457.1:0-7443 GCA_035523855.1 Allostellaceae bacterium | reverse complement strand
GACGCGATCCTCGCGCATGGCGGCGCCGGCCACGTCAACGTCTTCACCCGCGTGCAGCTCGCGCTCTTCGGCGAGATGGACTGGCGCCATGTGCCTGTCATGCCCGTCGAGATCATGCACCTGCCGCGCTGGTTCCCGTTCCATCTCAGCAAGGTCTCCTACTGGTCGCGCACGGTGATCGTGCCGCTGCTGGTGCTGATGACGATGAAGCCGCGTGCGCGCAATCCGCGTCGTGTCTCGATCCAGGAGCTCTTCGTGCCCGGCGCCGCGGTGCCGCCCCCCGGCCTAACCGGCTCCATCTGGGCGACCGCCTTCGCCAACCTCGACCGCAAGCTGCGCTGGGTCGTGCCGCGGTTTCCGCGCGCCTGGCATCGCCGCGCGATCAACAAGGCGGTGGCGTTCGTCAAGGAGCGGCTCAACGGCGAGGACGGGCTCGGCGCGATCTATCCGGCGATGGCGAACTCGGTGATGATGTTCGACTGCCTTGGATATCCGAAGGACGATCCGCATCTCGCGATCGCCAAGCGGTCGGTCAAGAAGCTGCTGGTGCTGGAGCCCGGCCGCTCCTATTGCCAGCCCTGCGTCTCGCCGATCTGGGACACCGGGCTCGCGGCCCATGCGCTGCTGGAGGCGGGCGGCGGCGCGGCCGAATCCGCGGCGCGACGCGGCCTCGACTGGCTGGTGCCGCGCCAGGAGCTGGAGGTGGTCGGCGACTGGGCGGAGTGGCGGCCCAAGCTGCGGCCCGGCGGCTGGGCCTTCCAGTACGCCAACCCGCATTATCCCGACGTGGACGATACCGCGGTGGTGGCGCTGGCGATGCACCGGCAGGACCCGCAGCGCTACGGCACGGCGATCGCGCGCGCCGCCGAATGGATCGAGGGCATGCAGAGCCGCAACGGCGGCTGGGGCGCTTTCGACGCCGACAACACCTATTCCTACCTCAACTACATTCCCTTCGCCGATCACGGCGCGCTGCTCGATCCGCCGACCGCCGACGTGTCGGCGCGCTGCGTGAGCCTGCTCGGCCAGCTGCTCGCCGCCGACAAGGGGCGCGACGATCAGGCCCTCGCCAGGGGCGTGGAGTACCTGCTGAATGAGCAGGAGCAAGACGGCTCCTGGTACGGCCGCTGGGGCACCAACTACATCTACGGCACCTGGTCGGCGCTGGCGGCGCTCAACGTGGCGAATGTCGATCCGCGATCGCCGGCGATCCGTCGCGCCGTCGACTGGCTGCTGGCGCGCCAGCGCGCCGATGGCGGCTGGGGCGAGGACGGTCGGTCCTACTGGAGCGACCAGCCGCGCGGCGAGGCGGCGGAGAGCACGCCGTCGCAGACCGCCTGGGCGCTGCTGGGGCTGATGGCGGCGGGCGAGCTCGACCACCCCGCCGTCGCGCGCGGCATCGACCATCTGCTGTCGACGCGGAACGCTGCCGGGCTCTGGGACGAGGAGCTCTATACCGCGGTCGGATTTCCGCGCGTTTTCTATCTCCGCTATCATGGCTACCGCGCGTTCTTCCCGCTCTGGGCGCTGGCGCGCTATCGGAATCTGCGCCGCGGTAACGCCCGCGTCACGCCCTACGGCATGTAATGACCATCGGCGCCGTCACCGGGCTCGCCGCCGAGGCGACGGTTGCGCGCGAGATCGGCTTCGAGGCGCTGGCGGGCGGCGGCACCGCCGCCGGCACCGCGGCCGCGGCATCGGCGCTGCTGACACGGCCGGTGATCGGGCTCGTCAGCTTCGGCATCGCCGGCGGCCTGGCACCGGGCCTCGCGAGCGGCGCGCTGGTCCTGCCGGCGGCGGTGCGGGCGCGCAACGGCATCGCTCATTGGGTCGATGTGGAGTGGCATCTCCGCCTTACCGCTGCCGCGCGCAAGGCGCGCCTCGCGGTGACCGTCGGCGGCATGCTCGGCGACGATAGGATTGCCGCCACCGCGGACGAGAAAGCCAGGCTGCACCACGAGACGAGCGCGGTCGCCGTCGATCTCGAGAGCCACGTGGTGGCCACGGTCGCGCAGCATGCCCGCGTTCCCTTCCTGGTGCTGCGCGCCGTCGCCGATCCCGCCGAGCGCGACCTGCCGCCCGCCGCGCTGCTGCCGCTCACCGCGGGCGGCCGGCCCAACCTCGCGCGGGTGCTGCTCTCGATCGCGCGCCATCCGCGCCAGGTACCGGACCTGCTGACGCTCGCGCGGGAGAGCAAGCTCGCCCTCGCGGCGCTGCGCCGGGCGGGGCACGCGCTCCGGGGCGAGCTGCTCCGGCCCTGACCCTTTCCCTCGAATTGACAGGCGAGCGCCGCTCTGCGCTAGGATCACCTCTGATCAAACGATAAAGAGATCGGGAGGAAACGGATGGGCAGCTCTTCGAGATGGTGGCGCGCCTCGGTGGCGATGCTTGTGCTGCTCGCCGCCGCGCCGTCCGCGGCGCGCGCCGAGGAAGCCTACGACCTCCACGTGGTGCTGCCGATCACCGGCGGCGGGTCCTTTGTCGGCAAGGGCCAGCAGGACAGCCTCCAGGCGCTGGAGGCGAGCGCCAACAAGGGCGGCGGCATCGGGGGCCGGCCGCTGCATTTCGTCTTCCACGACGACCAGACCAGCCCGCAGGTGGCGGTGCAGCTCGTCAACAGCATCCGCGCCGCCAATCCCGCTGTGATCCTCGGCTCGAGCCTGGTGGCGATGTGCAACGCCATGGCGCCGATCCTGAAGAACGGGCCGGTGCTCTATTGCCTCTCGCCGGGCTTCCATCCGGCGGCGGGCGGCTACGCGTTCTCAGCGAGCTCGTCCTCCTACGACCAGATCGCGGCGCTGGTGCGCTACTACCGCCTCAAAGGCTGGACGAGGCTGGCGGCGCTCTCGGGCACCGATGCCACCGGCCAGGACGCCGACCGCGCCATCGAGCAGATTCTCGCCATGCCGGAGAATGCCGGCGTCAAGATCGTCGAGCACCAGCACTTCAATCCGACCGATGTCAGCGTGGCCGCGCAGATGGAGCGCATCAAGGGCTCGGGTGCGCAGGCGCTCATCGCCTGGTCGACGGGGGCGCCGGTGGCCACCGTCTTCAAGGGCGCGATCCAGGCCGGGCTCGACATTCCGATTGCGCCCAGCAGCGGCAACCAGACCTTCGCGCAGATGGCGCAATATGCCGACTTCCTGCCGAAGCAGTTCGTGGTGCCCTCGGCCCTCTTCCCCGAGCATCAGGGCGTGCTGCAGCTCGATCCGCGCATGGAGGCGCTGCAGCAGGAGATGTACGCGATCCTGCGGGAGAGGAACCTGCGCGCCGACAACATGGTGGCGACCTCGTGGGACGCCGGGCTCATCGTCGTGGCGGGGCTGCGCAAGCTCGGGCCTGGCGCCACCGCCGAGCAGCTCCGCGACTACATCGCCGGGCTCACGGATTTTCCCGGCGTCGACGGCATCTATGATTTCAAGCGCTATCCCGAGCGCGGGCTCGGCCCCGACAGCTCCGCGATCATGCGCTTCGACGTCGAGGGCAAGCGCTGGGTCTGGCTCAGCAAGCCCGGCGGCGCGCCGCTCGCTCCCTAGAGAGCAGGCTCAGACGCGCTCGTAGCGCAGGCGCTTCACCTTGTCCATGTTCATGCCCTCGATGCGGATGAGGCGCGTCGGTCCGGCGCGCCGCGGTGAGTGCATGTCGCCCTCGTTGTAGAGCCGCGCCATGCCGGGCTTCAGCACGTAATCGCGGAGATGGCGCGCCTTGCCGGGCTTCTCGGCGGTCGCCGGCTCGACGCGGTCCCAGTCGCTCATCACGGTCTCGCCGCTCGCCTGGCCGTAGATCGCCCAGGAGGGGCCATGGTCGTGCGGCGCGCTGTCCTTGGCGCCTTCATAGGCGTGGGCGAGGATGCAGAAGCCGAGCTCGGGATCCTCGTAGATCACCTGGCGCTCCGGCGTGCCGGGGCCGAGGTGCCGGGCGACGAAGGCCTTGTCCTTCAGCACCTCCTCCAGCAGCGCGCAGACCTGCGTGCGACCGGCAGGGCCCGGATGCTCGCGAAGGAGCTTGTGGCAAGCGGCGGAGAACTGCTCGAGCGTGTAGGTCATGACGCTTCTCCTCTGGGCGGTCATCCAAGCTGCGTCTTATGGAGCGCGGCGAATTCCGCCATGCTGGCGACTTCGAGATCGGGCGTGGCGTCGCCTTTCGGCACCGGCGTGGCGCCGGCGCTGGCGCGGCCCTTGCGGCGGTTGATCCAGGCGGTCTTCAGGCCGAGGCTCTTCGCCGGCACGATGTCGTGGAAGAGGCTCTGCGCCGTATGCAGGATCTGCTCCGGCTTGAGCCCGATGGCGCCGAGCTCGCTGAGCGCGTAGCGGAAATTCCGAATATCGGGCTTGTAGGAGCCGATGTCCTCGGCGGTGAAGATCCGGTCGAATTCCACCTTCAGCTTCTCGTTGCTCTTGGCGAAGGAGCCACGATCGACGTTGGAGAGGATGACGAGCTTGAAATGCCGCTTCAGGTGCTGCAGCGCCGCCACCGTGTCGGGGAAAGCGGGCCAGCGCGGCACCGAGCGGCCGAACTCCGCCGCCGCCGCATCGCTCGCGGCGACGTTCCAGCGCTTGCCGAGGGCGCGCAGCGTGTCGGCGAGAACCTCGGGATAGAGCTTCCTGGGCGTCGCCGCCTCGATGCGGGACTCATCCGTGCCGAAGGCCTCCAGGATCTGGTCATCGGTGAGGCCGAGCCCGTGCGGCGCCAGCCACGGCTTCAGCTCGGCAAGGATGCCGCTCTCCCAGTCGATCAGGGTCCCGTAGCAGTCGAAGGTGAGCGCCTTGAAGCTGGTGAGCTGCAGGGGCATGGGGGCCTTGCTTCTACGCCGCGTTCCTATTCCGCCGCCGGCGCGCTCCGTGTCGAGCCGGGCTTGCTGTGCTGGAGCCGTGCCATCGCCTGCTCGACGTGGCGCGAGAAGACGTATTCCGCCGGGCGCTGGTGATCGAGGGAGATCTCCTCCGCCATGGCGCCGTCGGTGCGGATGCCGTTGAGGGCGACGCCGAGCGCTCGCAGCGGACGCTTCACGGAATCCACCACCGCGCTCGCCTCGTAGCCGCTGTGCACCATGCAGTCGGCGCACTTCTCGTAGTTGCCGGTGCCGTATTTGTCCCAGTCGGTCTCGGTCATCAGCTCGTTGAAGGTCTTGGCATAGCCCTCGCCGAGGAGGTAGCACGGCCGCTGCCAGCCGAAATAGGTCCGGGTCGGATTGCCCCAGGGCGTGCAGTGGTAGTTCTGGTTGCCGGCGAGGAAATCGAGGAACAGCGAGCTTTGGCTGAACTGCCACTTGTGGCCGCGGCCGAGGCGGAAGATCTCGCGGAAGAGCTGCTTGGTCTTGCGCCGGTTGAGGAAGTGCGCCTGGTCCGGCGCCCGCTCATAGGCGTAGCCCGGCGACACGGTGATGCCGTGCACGCCCATCGCCATCACGTCGTCGAAGAACTTGGCGGCGCGAACGGGATCGGTGCCATCGAAGAGGGTGCAGTTGATGTTGACGCGGAAGCCGCGCTCGCGCGCCATCTTGATCGCCGCGACGGCGCGGTCGTAGACGCCCTCCTGGCAGACCGACTTGTCGTGCATCTCGCGGTCGCCGTCGAGATGCACCGACCACACGAAGAACGGGTTCGGCTTGAAGAGGTCGATCTTCTTTTCCATCAAGAGCGCGTTCGTGCAGAGATAGACGAACTTCTTGCGCGCGATGATGCCCTCGACGACCTCGTCGATCTCCTTGTGGAGGAGCGGCTCGCCGCCGGCGATCGAGACCACCGGCGCGCCGCACTCGTCCACCGCCTCCAGGCACTCCTTGACCGAGAGGCGCTGGTTCAGAATCGGATCGGGATAGTCGATCTTGCCGCAGCCGGCGCAGGCGAGGTTGCAGCGGAAGAGCGGCTCCAGCATCAGCACCAGCGGATAGCGCTTGGTGCCCTTGAGGTGCTGCATCGCCACATAGGCGCCGACGCGGATTTTCTGGTGAAGCGGTACAGCCAAGGCAGGCTCCTCGCGCGGGTGAAAGGGAATGCCGGGGGCGAGCGGCGGCTCAGCCCGCGAGCTCGGCGAGCTCGGCCGGCATGCGGAAGCGAACGTTCTCGGTGATGCCCGGCAGCGTCTCCATCTCGACCTCGGCGATCTCACGCAGGCGCTCGATCAGCTTCTGGACGAGATCCTCGGGCGCCGAGGCGCCGGCGGTGATCCCGACCGAGGTCGCACCCTCGAGCCACTGGGGATCGAGGGCGTCGGCGTCGGCGACGAGATAGCTCGGCACGTTCTGCTCGGCGGCGATCTCGCGCAACCGGTTGGAGTTGGAGCTGTTGGCGGCGCCCACCACCAGGACCACGTCGACGTCCATCGCGAGATCGTGCACGGCGCGCTGGCGGTTCTGCGTCGCGTAGCAGATGTCCTTGGTGTCGGGACCGACGATGCCGGGGAAGCGCTCCTTGAGCGCATCGATCACCGCGCGGGTGTCGTCCACGCTGAGCGTCGTTTGGGTGATGAAGGCGAGCTTCTCCGGGTTGCTCACCTGGAGCGCCGCCACTTCCTCCGCCTTGGAGATCAGGTACACCTTGCCGTCGATGCGGCCCATGGTGCCCTCGATCTCCGGATGGCCGGCATGGCCGATGAGGATGATCTCGCGGCCCTGGGTGGCATAGCGCTGGCCCTCGCTGTGCACCTTGGAGACCAGCGGGCAGGTGGCGTCGATGACCGGAAGGTCGCGGCTCTCGGCCGAGGCCTCCACCGCGCGCGAGACGCCATGGGCGCTGAAGATGGTGACGCTGCCGGGCGGGATCTCGTCGAGCTCGTCGACGAAGCGGGCGCCCTTGGCGCGGAGCCGCTCCACCACGTGCCGGTTATGCACGATCTCGTGCCGGACGTAGATCGGCGGCCCATACTTCTCCAGGGCGCGCTCGACGATCTCGATGGCGCGCTCGACGCCGGCGCAGAAGCCGCGCGGCTGGGCGAGCACGACCCGGAGTCGCCGGCCCTTGCCTTGTCCAGTGCTGGTGGCGGATGCCGATTTATCCATCTAACCCTCGTTGTCGAGGCGGGAAAATACCGCGTCCCCCCGTCAATATGCAAATGGGACCGGGCCGGCTGCCCAGGGCTGCAAAATGCCTCAGGTCATTCCGCCCCATTTTTGCCATATTTGAGCAAGATTCGCGGAATCAACTCGCGCTGGGCGCCCGAACTTACTGGTTGCCTGGTTGCTCGCTGATGAACTATGCAGCCGTTTCGTCTATGTTTAGTTGGGTATATGGGCGGAACGGCGGACGCCGCCGGGATTGGTGTCCGCGAGCGTCGCGATTTCAGAACCAGGATGGTCTGCCGTGGCCAAGACATCATCGACTGCGACTCCTGATGGCGCGCAACCCGCGCGCCCGATCTCGAACCGGACGCCCCTGCTGGACCGGGTGCGGGTGCCGGCGGATCTGCTGCCGCAGTGAGGCGGCTGTAAGGGCTTCTACCAGC
>DATKPX010000456.1:0-5308 GCA_035523855.1 Allostellaceae bacterium | reverse complement strand
ACGGCCGCCGCGCTGTTGAATCGATCCGGGCGTCCCCCCATACTCACGCGCCAATCGCCCGGGAGAGACCTTCGTCCCATGTCCCTGTTGCCGCGGAACCGCTCGTGGCGTCTGCCGTGGTCCGAGAGCCGCCGCCGCCGGCGGCACCTGAGCGTCGACGTCGCCCGCCGCTACCCGGACCTGGAGCCCGAGTTCCTGCCGCTCTACGAGAAGTGCAAGCACGCGACCATGACCTCGGTGGAGCGCCTCTACGCCCTTTACAAGACCGTCGAGTATCTCGCGCGGAACGACATCGCCGGCGATTTCGTGGAATGCGGCGTGTGGCGCGGCGGCTCCGTCATGATGATGGCGCTGGCGCTGCAGAAATTCGGCGGCACCGGCCGGCGGATCCGCTGCTTCGACACCTTCGAGGGCATGCCGACACCGGGCGACGCCGACATCCGTCATGACACCGGCGAGCGCGCGGCGGACATCATGGCGGTGACGGAGCGTGACGAGAACGCCGTGATCTGGGCGCTGGCGCCCCTCGAGCAAGTGCAGCGTAACGTCGCCACCACGGGCTACCCCACCGATCTCATCACCTATCACAAGGGCAAGGTCGAGGAGACGCTGCCCGGCCAGGCTCCCGAGCGCATCGCGCTCCTGCGTCTCGACACCGACTGGTATGAGTCGACCAAGCACGAGCTGGTGCATCTCTATCCGCTGCTGGTCCAGGGCGGCGTGCTGATCGTCGACGACTACGGCTACTGGCGCGGCTCGCGGGACGCGACCGACGAATATTTTGCCGCCGCCCGGCAGGCGCCGCTGCTCACCCGCGTCGACGCCACCGCCCGGATGGGCGTGAAGCCCTGACCTACTTCTCCGTCATCGCGATCTCGGTGCTGCGGGTGCCGGCGCGCAGCCGCTCCACGTGCACGGCGACGCAACCGTCGTAGGGGTTCTCGGCGTGGAGCGCCTCGAAGAGCGCAAGCGCATCCTCGGCGCCGGCCTCGAGCCGCTGATAGGCGTGGCGGTAGCGGGCGATGTAGTCGGCGGCGGCGCGCTCCTCGCTGAGGGGCTCGTTGATGCCGAGCGCCTGGGTCTTGCCCTTCACCACCACCAGGCCGATGGGACGGAACGGGACGTCCCTGCAATGGCTGCTGGTCACCTCGCTGACGCAGATGCGGGTGCCGAAGTACTTGTTGAGTCCTTCCAGGCGCGAGGCGGTGTTCACGGCGTCGCCGAGCGCCGTGTACTGCGTCAGCGCATGGGAGCCGAAATTGCCGATGGTGGCGACGCCGCCATGGATGCCGATGCGGGTGACGCCGAACGGGACGCCGGCGGCGTTCTGCGCGGCGCGGAACGCCTCGGCGAACTGATCCAGCTCGAGGGCACAGCGCACGGCGCGCTCCGCGTGATCGGGCTGATCGGTCGGCGCGTTGAAGACGGCGAAGACCGCGTCGCCGATGAACTTGTCGATGGTCCCGTCATGCTGATAGATGACGTTGCACATGCCATCGAGATAATCGTTCAGGATCCGCGCCAACTGATGGGACTCGACCCCTTCCGAGAGGGTGGTGAAACCGGCGACGTCGGTGAAGAGGAACGTCATCTCGCGCCGCTCGCCCTCCATCGAGAGCCGCTTGGGATCGCTCAGAAGCTGGTGCACCACCTTTGCCGAGACGTAGCGGGAGAACACGCCGCGGATGTATTCCTTCTGCTGGCGCGCCTCATGGCCGGTGAACGCCTCGCTGCCCCACATGGCGGCGGCGAAGGCGAAGCTCGGCGTCACCAGGGCGATCATCACGCCCACATAGTGGAAGAGCGCGCCGCCCGCCGCCCACCAGAGCGCCACCGCGACCACGCCGAGGGGAATGCGCCAGTGGAGGCTGAGCGTCGTCGAGGCGCCGAGCGCCGCCCCCACCGCCGCCAGCAGCACCGCGCAAAGGAAATCGCCGAGCTCGCCGATCCCCGGCGACTGCCGCCCGCTCAGCAGCTGGTCGATCGAGTGCGCGTGGATGACGACGCCGGGAATGGTGCCGCGGTTCCCCTCATAGACCGCGGCGAAAGGCGTGCGGTGGCGGTCGGTGAGGCTGAGCTCGGCGCCGATGAGAGCGATCTTGTTCTTGAACAGCACCGGCGGCAGCAGCGCCACGTTCTGCGCCGGGATCTCGCCGAAGGGCTCGGTCTCCTCGTTGGGGCGGCCGCGCCAGGCGATCTCAACCTCCTCCGCCGGGGTCGCGATCCCGAGCTTCGCCAGCAGGCCGCGGGCGAAGCCGGGGATGTAGCTGCCGTCCGCCATCTGCCGGCCCGGCACCATCCAGCGGACGGTGCCGTCGAAGGCATCGGTCTTGATGTCCGCCATGACGCGGTCCGGCGGCGGCACGAAGCCGTCGAGGAACTGGCGGCGTGTCTTGTCGATGGCGCCGGACTCATCCACCACGTCCTCGGGCGCCACATAGCTCACCACCAGCGGCGTCTTGAGGCCGGCCATCGCCGCCTTGAGGTCGTCATCCTTGGCGGCCTCGGTCGGCTGGTCGAACAGCACGTCGAGACCGATCGCGCGCACGCCCTTGGCTTCGAGGGCGCGCAGCAGGTCGGCCAGGAACTTGCGGTCGATCGGCGAGCGGTAGGGAAAGCGCTCCAGCGTCTGCTCGGTGATGCCGATGACGACGATGTCGGCGCTCTGCTTCTGCGCCGGCGAGAGCACCGTCGTCTCGAGATCGCGGACGAAGTGCTCGGCATAGCCCAGGAACGAGATGTAGCGCACCGCCGCGGTGGCGAGCAGCGCTGAGATCGCCGCGATCGCCACCGGCACCAGCGCCTTCTTGAGGTCGATCTTCAATCCCGCCACCCGTGCCTATAAGGGCACTTAAGCACCAATGCGCGGCCCTGGATAGGCCAGCGCCTCAGAACCGGACGCCGGCGTTGAACAGCACCTTGGTGGCCTCATGGCCGCTGTCGCTGCCGGGCACCGCCTTCAGGGTGCGGGCGCCCTCGACGCCGAGATTGACGTTGTGCGGCAGCGTGACGCGCACGCCGGCGCCGGTCGAGGCGATGGCGAAGCCGCCGCCGCTGTTGTCGACGCGGTCCCAGATCTTGGCGCTGTCGAAGAAGACGTAGGGCTGCGCCGTCGGCACGTAGTACTCGTCGAAATGCATGTCGTAGCGCAGCTCCGCCGAGCCGCCGAGCCCGTGATCGCCGCTCAAGGCGCTCGGGTCGTAGCCGCGGCCGATCTGATAGCCGCCGAAAGTGATCTGCTCGCCGATCACCAGCGGCGCGAAGGCGTACTGGCCCTGGGCGTTGAGCGCCAGGCTCACGGGACCGTAGAGCACCTGGATGCGGCGGAAATTGCCGGTCACCTTGGTGAAGTCGGTCTTGGCGCCCGGCCGCGACAGCTCCGGCGAGCCGTCGCCGGTGGCGCCGAGGATGGTGAGGCCCTGCGCCACGTCCACGGTGGCGGAGGAGTTGCCATAGAAGAAGCCGTTCTGGGTGTATGTGGCCGCGAGATCGGCGACGCGCCACTGGTCGTGGCTGAACACCTCGCCGCCCAGCACGTTGACGGTGGCGTCCTGCACCGTGAAGCCGCCGTCGAGATAGAAGCTCTGCTCGCGCGAGCGGATCACCGGATAGCTGAGCCGGCCACCATAGGCGGTGCTGTCGGTGGTGAGGTCGGCGCCGGGAATGCCGGCGGGAGCGCCGCGCGAGGTCAGGTAGGAGACGCTGCCGGTCAAGCCGTCGGTGCCGATCGGATGCTGGTAGCGGGCGCTGCCTTGGATGCGCTGGCTCGGCTGCGGCGCGCTCTGGATGTTGAGACCGAGCTGATCGCCCTGGTGGAGGGGCGAGTTCCACTCGACGTCGCCGCCCATCGTCCACTGGCCGGTGAACTTCGAGCCGCGGTTGTCGAAGTTGAGGCCGCCGGTGACCGGCTGCTCGTTGACGTTGACCACGAGATCGGAGGCGCCGGGCTGATCGGGCGAGGGCCTGAGCAGGCCCGAGGCAGTGACGCCCGGCAGATCGTTGCTGAGGAGAAGCGCGCGCTCCATCGGCTGCAGCTCGAGCGGCTTCGAGCCCAGCACCGGCTGCGCGTAGGACTGGACGAGGTCGCGCACGCCGGAATCGCCGCCCTCCACGGCGAGGCCGTTCACGTAGCCTTCCACCACGTTGATGGTGAAGATGCCGTTGCCGACCCGCTGCGGCGGCACATAGGCGCGGGTGATGATGTAGCCGCGCGCGCGGTACTTGGCCTCGATCTCGTCGGCGATGTTGAGGACGTCGCCGAGGCTGACTTCCTTGCCGATGAGCGGCTCCCAGAGGGCGCGAAGCTCGTCGGGCGTGAAGTCGGTGGCGCCGGTGACGGTGATATCCCTGAGCTGGAAGCGCAGCTCGTCCACCGCGCGCGGCACCGGCGAGCGCCGCGGCGTCTCGATGCTGAAGTCGAAGTTGTTGTCCTCGGGCGGCTGCGGCAGCGGCCGGTCGCGGCCGGGCTCCACCGCGCCCGGCAGGTTGCGCGGCACCGTCTGCGCCAGCGCCGTCGCCGGCACGAGGCCGGCGAGCGCCACGCCCGCCAGCAGCGCGCGGGTCACGCGTCGCCCGCGCCTATGCACCGGTTCCCCCGCCTCGATTCCCCATCCGCCTCGTACCGTCCCCCTCCACCTCGGAAGCCGCCGGCACCGGGCGCCGCAACGGGTACCACCGATCAGGAATACCCTTCACAACCCTGGGCTTCAATAACGAAGTACGGATGTAGCCGATCCGTCATGACACGGCAGTGAAGGGGACCACACCGACCTGGCCATCTGTTGGGGCGGCACTCCCGTCAGCCGAAGGCCTGCTCCAAGGTCAGGAAGAAGGCGAAGAGAAAGCCGGCGACCGTCGGCAGCACGACCAGCGAGCCGCCCTCGTCGATCGCCTCGGGGATCATCGCATGGGCGATGAGCGCCAGCACCGCGCCGCCGGCGAGCGCCTCGGAGAAGACCGCCAGCAGCGAGTCGGAGCCGTCGATGAACGCCTTGCCGGCCGCCGCCGCCACCAGCCCGGCCACCAGCACCGTCGACCAGAGGCCGAAGATCGCGCGCGGCTGGTAGCCAGCCTTGCGCAGCATGGCGGCGCTGGCCGCCGCCTCGGGAATGCCGCCCAGGAACATGCCCATGATCAGCGGCAGCGACATGCTGCCGAGGCCGGCGAATTTCGAGCCGATGACCAGGCACCCGGGAATGGTGTCGAGGACGTTGCCGAGCACGATCGCGAGGCCGGAGCCGTGGCCGGCCTCCGCCAGCAGCCGGTTCGCCTCCTGCCGGCTCACATGCTCGAGGCTGCTGCTCGCCAC
>DATKPX010000455.1:0-6019 GCA_035523855.1 Allostellaceae bacterium | reverse complement strand
GATCTCCGGCGGCAATCCGGTGATCTGGCGCAGGTCGTAACGGCCACCGGCATGGCGGACGAGATACCACCCGCCGCCTTCCAGCCGGTGCTGGGAATCCAGCACAAGAAGACCCGGCGACGGCGGCGCTTCCGCCTGGATGTAGGCTTCGAGGCCGATCAGCAGCACGTCGCCATCGCGTGGATCGTGTAACGCCGGCATGTCGTTATAGGCCGCAATCGTGTAACCCACGCGCGTGTTCCAGGCACGATCGAGCAGCGGGCCCAGGTCGAGATCTGTCGTTTCGCTGCCGTCGCGCGGGTCGATGCGTACGATGCGCGCGCGATTGCCCTCGACCGCGGCGAGCAAGACCTGGCCGTTGCCCGCGGGATCGGCGATCGCGGTCAGGCCGCGCAACCCGGTCTCGGAATGACCGGGCCGCGGATTGGTGTAGAGGAGGCGCCAGCGCGGCTCGGTGCCGTCGATCCGCTCGTAGATCTGCTGCCCGACCGCGGCGAAGAGCACGCCGTTGCACTCCGCGAAGCTGCTGACCCGGAGGCGCCCGCCGAGGCCGGAGAAGCCGGCGGTGGAGATCCGGGCGATGTCGAGCTCCGGCGCCGCGCCCCAGCGGATGCGGCCGGGAGGCGCCGGGTCGTAGACGCCGCTGAAGACGCCGCGCGGGTCGTTGCCGGCGAAGACGCGGTCGATGCCGGTGGCGCGGTCGCGATGCGTCGCGAAGGCGCGGATCTGCGGCAGGAAGTCCGGCGCCGGCGCGTCCCGCGCCAGCACCGTCGCGTCCCAGGCGCCGCTGTCGTCGCGGCTGAAGACGCGCGTGGCACCGGTGAGGTCCCAGGTCGAGGCGAGCAGCAGCGAGACCGGCGCCGGCAGCCGCGCGCCGGTGCCGTCGGTGGCGAAGGTGATGGCGGCCAGCGCCGAGACCGCGAAGTCGCGCGCCCGACCGTTCCGCAGGCGGTCGTCGAAGACATGCTCGACCCGCCACGCCGCGCCCGGCGCGTCCAGCACCAGGATCGCCGCGCCTTGCGGCCCTTCCGATCCCGGCCGGTCCATCCAATAGCCGATGCCGGCATAGAGCCGGCCCCGATCGGCCAGGAGGACGCGGAGCTCGGTGCCGCCCATGAAGCGGCCGGCAGCGTCCCGCGTTCCCGCGACATAGGATGGCTGGAATCCGCTCTCGGCGCGCGCGGCCGGCGCGAGCAGCGCAATCGGAGCGAGCAGGGCGCCGATGCCGAGAGAGGCTGCTCGAGAACCCGCCATGATGTCGCCTCGTCGGAGAGGGGCGAAACCCGCGTGAGCTTAGGCGAGGACAGCGCTGCCGTCGAATGAGCTGTGGCATTGAGCGCGCGCGCCGGCGCCCCTGTCGGCCAGCCTTCAGTAGTAAGGCGCGCCGATCCCCAGCCCGCAGTGGATGCAGGCGATGCGCGGCTTGATCGAATAGGCGCCGATCGAGGTCGAGAGGCCGAAGAAGCGGTGGCAGCCGGGGCAGCGGAACAACAGCATGCGGGCGCCCAGCACCGCGCCGACCAGCAGCCAGGGCAGCAGGTAGAGCGCCCGGTTCTCGCCCACCGGCGCCACGGTCAGCAGCCACATATACGGAAACAGCAGCACGACCCAGACAACGAGGGCGAGGCGGCGGCGCCGGCGATCCTGCCAGGCGCGCTCGAAGCTGCCGCTCGCGGTCATAGGCCGCCCGCTAGACGCTCCGCCGCAGCGGCCAGCGCGGGCGCTGCGGCAGCGAGAGATGGCCGGACTTCACGTAGAGCACGCAGCCCTCGGCGCTCTCCGGCGCGTGCGCGCTCATGCCGGGATAGCGCAGCCAGGTGCCCGCCGGGTGATGCCCGAGCTCGTCGCTGAAGCCGCCGGAGATCACGTAGATCTCCTCGCCGCCCACATGGCGATGGCCGTAGTAGCGCGAGCCCGGCGCCATGCGCAGCAGCGTCACGCTCTCGAGCCCGTGCCGGTGCAGCGGCATCACCTCGACGCCGTCGCAGACGCTCGGCAACCAGCGCGCGTGGCGGGTGTCGACGACGACGCGGTCGGTGTCGTCGGCGCTCATCTGCCGCTGCTTCACCAGCAGCGTGCAGCCGTCGCGCGTCGAGGGCGCGTGATCGGAGCCCGGCGGATAGCGGAGATAGCTGCCCTCGGGATAGGCGCCGAAATCGTCGGCGAAGCTGCCGGCGATCACCAGCGTCTCCTCGCCGAGCCCGTGCTCGTGCGGCTCGATCTCGGTGCCCGGCGGCCAGTGCATCAGGGCGGTGATGCGGCCGGGTGTGCCGCCGTCGTGCTCGAGCAGCTTCCACCGCGCGCCCGAGCCGTCAGCCGGCATCCAGGCGAGCGCGTCGCTCTGATGGCGCGCGCGGGCGCGCACATCGGCATTAACCATAGGAGATGCGGTCTCGGGAGTCATCGCGGGGGAGAGTCGTCCGCTTTGGCCACCTTGTCAACGCCGCGACGCGGGCGCGACGGGTGCGTCCTGCGACGGGTTTCGCATGCTCAGGACGAGGAAATCGAGGATGCCGCGAAGGCGCGCGATGCCGCTCCCGCTCTATTGCGCGGCGACGCTGCCGGCGCGCCGCCTTGCCGACGACTCCGCCGCGGCGACGCCGCTGGCGAGCACCTCCAGCAGCCGCTGGCGAATGTCGGCGAGGCGCTGCTCGTGATGGACCTTGTGGCCGAAGAGATCCTTCACATAGAACACGTCCACCACCTTCTCGCCGTAGGTGGAGATCTTGGCGGAGAAGATCTGCAGATTGAGCTGGGTGATCGCGCGGGTGAGCTCGAAGAGCAGCGCCGGCCGGTCGCGGCCATTGACCTCGATCACCGTATGGGCGGCGCTGGCGCGGTTGTCGATGACGACGCGCGGCGGCACGGTGAAGACCTGGGTGCGGCTCGGATAGGGTTTGGGCGCCGAGAGCTCCGCATGGGGATCGCGATCGCCCGCCAGCACATGCTCGAAGAGCACCGCGAGCTTGGCCAGCTTGTCGGAGCGGTCGAAGGCGCCGCCCTCGGCGTCCTGCACCCAGAATGTGTCGAGCGCCATGCCGTTCGCCATGGTGAGGATCTTGGCGTCGACGATGTTGGCGCCGGCAAGCGCCAGCGCGCCGGCGAGCTGCGAGAAGAGGCCGGGGTGGTCGGCGGCATAGACGGTGATCTCGGTGACCGCCGCCCTGGCGTCGATCTTGGTGTCGACGGTGAGCGGCGCCTGGCTCGCCTCGGCGGCGCGCGTCATGCGCGCGTGGCGCGCCAGCGTCTCGGCGTCGAAGGAGACCCAATAGGAGGGGTAGGCGCGCCCCGCGAAGGCGGCGAAATCCGCCTCGGTGAAATCCGGCAGCAGCGCGCGGACCTCCTTCTGCATGGCGGCGATGCGCTGATCGCGCTCGCCGGCGACAAGCCCGCCCGCCATCACTTCGACAGTGCGGTGATAGAGCTCGCGCAGCAGGCTCGCCTTCCAGCCGTTCCACACCTTGGGGCCGACGGCGCGGATGTCGGCGGCGGTGAGGATCAGCAGCAGCTTCAGGCGCTCCGGCGACTGCACCTTCTCGGCGAAGTCCTGGATGGTCTGCGGATCGTCGATGTCGCGCTTGAAGGCGGTGTTGCTCATCAGGAGATGCCAGCGGACGAGCCAGGCGACGGTCTCGATCTCCTCCTCGCTGAGGCCGACCCGGGGACCGAGCTTCTGCGCCACCTCGGCGCCCAGCACCGAGTGGTCGCCGCCGCGGCCCTTGGCGATGTCGTGCAGCAGCACGGCGAAATAGAGCGCGCGGCGCGACTGGATGGTGCCGATGAGCGAGCTGGCGAGCGGCAGCTCCTCCTTGAGGGTGCCGGCCTCGATGTCGGCGAGGATGCCGATGGCGAAGATCGAATGCTCGTCGACCGTGTAGGAGTGGTACATGTCGTACTGCATCTGCGCCACGACGCGGCCGAAATCCGGCACGAAGCGGCCGAAGACGCCGGCCTCGTTCATGCGGCGGAGCGCCGTCTCCGGATCCTTGGGCGAGGTCAGGATCGCCATGAAGAGGCGGTTCGCCTCGGGATCGGCGCGCAGCTTGCCGTCGATCAGCTTCAGCGACTGGGTGATCAGGCGGAGCGCGTGCGGGTGGATGTCGAGACCGTGCTGGTCGGCGACATGGAAGAGCCGGATCAGGTTGACGGGATCGTCGCGGAAGGTGGTGTCCGACGCCACGTCGATGCGGTCGCCCTCCACCGGGAAGCCCTCGATCTGCTTCTTGAAGAGGCCCCAGCGCCTGAGCGAGAACTTGGGCTTGCGCTGCTGCTCCACCTCGAGAAGGGCGCAGAAGATCCGCGTCAGGTCGCCGACGTCCTTGGCGATGAGGTAGTAGTGCTTCATGAAGCGCTCGACGCCGCGGGTGCCGGCGTGATCGGTGTAGCCCATGCGCCTGCCGATCTCGCTCTGCAGATCGAAGGTGAGACGATCCTCGGCGCGGCCGGCGATCCAGTGCAGGTGGCAGCGCACGGTCCAGAGGAAGTTCTGCGCCCGGGCGAAGCGCTGCGACTCCTCGGTCGAGAGCACCTTGAGTTCCACCAGCTTCGAGACGTCGTCGACGCGATAGATGTACTTGGCGAGCCAGAACAGCGTCTGCAGGTCGCGGAGCCCTCCCTTGCCCTCCTTGATGTTGGGCTCGACCAGGTAGCGGCTGTCGCCGAGCCGCCCGTGGCGCTGGTCGCGCTCGGCGAGCTTCGCCTCGACGAACTCCGCCGCCGATCCCTTGAAAACCTTGCTCTCGAGCTGCTGGCGAAGCTCGCCGTAGAGCATCTGGTCGCCCCAGAGGAAGCGCGCCTCCAGGAGAGCGGTGCGGATGGTGAGGTCCGCCTGCGCCTGGCGCACGCTGTCGTCGACCGAGCGGGTGGAGTGGCCGACCTTGAGGCCGACATCCCAGAGCGTATAGAGGAGGTACTCCACCACCTGCTCGGTATAGGGCGTGGTCTTGTAGGGATGGAGGAAGAGCAGGTCGATGTCGGAGAAGGGGGCGAGCTCGCCGCGCCCGTAGCCGCCCACCGCCACCACCGCCACATGCTCGCCGACGGTCGGGTTGGCGGCGGGGTAGACCCGCTCGGTGACGAAATCGTGCAGCGCCCGGATCAGCTGGTCCACCAGGAAGCTGAGGGAGCGCACCACCTCGGTGCCGGAGGCGCCATGCTCGAAGCGCTGGCGGACCTCGCTCCACCCGGCCTGGAAGGCCTGTTTCAGCACCTCCACCACCTGGCGGCGGTCGGGCTCGCCTTTGCCGGCGAGCTCCAGCAGGCGCTCCTGGAGGGCCAGGCGATCGAGGATCTCTCGCTGGTTGGCGATGGCGGCGGGCATGGACACCACTCTAGCATCCGCCCGTCGGGCCGTCCTGCCGGGCAGGGTGGCGCCCTGCTCCTGGCGCCGCGAGCCCCTTGGAGCCGTGGCGCCGCGGGTCTATACCTTTAACGATTCCCATAGGCCACGGAAAAGCCGCGCGTTTCGGTTGCGGCTCCGCCGAAGAATAGGGCCTTGCGCCAACAGGAGGAAACCGCCGATGTCGACAACCATGGCTCCTGGCCTGCTCTCGGACCAGGAACATACCGTCCAGCTCCGGCGCGCGGTGATCGCCAGCACGATCGGCACCGCCATCGAGTGGTACGACTTCTTCCTTTACGGCACCGTCGCCGGCCTCGTCTTCGCCAAGCTCTATTTCCCCAATTCCGACCCGCTGGTGGGCACCCTCAATTCCTACGCCATCTACGCGGTGGGCTTCGTCGCGCGCCCGGTGGGCGCGGCGATCTTCGGCCATTACGGCGACCGCATTGGACGGAAATCGACACTGATCGCCACCCTGATGCTGATGGGCATCGCGACCTTCCTCGTCGCCTTCGTGCCGAGCTACGCCTCGATCGGCGCCTGGGGCGCGGTGATCCTGGTGGTGCTGCGCTTCATCCAGGGCGTCGGCGTCGGCGGCGAATGGGGCGGCTCGGTGCTGATGTCGATGGAATGGTCGCGCGGCTCGAGCTCGCGCGGCTTCATCGCCTCCTGGCCGCA
>DATKPX010000454.1:0-11527 GCA_035523855.1 Allostellaceae bacterium | reverse complement strand
CCGGGTGCCATCCGGTTTGGCACCTGCTCAAACCGACAATCCGGAGGAATTGCCGCGTTCTGAGAACGCGTTTGTCCCTAACCCGGAGGATGAAATGTCACCAACCGCATCGAAGCTTCGCTTGCTGCTCGTTCTCTCGCCGATCCTGCTCACCGCCGCCTGCGCCAGCCGGGGCGACGTCGATCAGGCCCGCACGACGGCCGACAACGCGTCCGCGCAGGCGGCGCAAGACAAGACCACGGCGGACAAGGCGATGAGCACGGCGCAGCAGGCGCTGCAAGTCGCGCAGCAGGCCCAGGCCGACGCCAAGGCGGCGGAGGACAAGGCCAACATGATGTATAACCGCAACCTGCATAAGTAATCGCGGCGCCTGACGGCCCGGCCCGCCGGCGCGCGACGCGGCGGGCCGGGCCGGACTTCGCCCCGCGACGCGACGACCTCCGATGCCGATCCTCAAGACCGCCGGGATCGCCCTGGCGCTCGCGCTGTCGCCGCCGGCGGCGCCGGCGCTCGCCGCCGATTTCCCGCTGACGCCCGGCCAGGCGGCGGTCGGCGCGCCCGGCAGCTACACGATCGCGCCGGGCGACACGCTGCCCGATCTCGCGCGCCGCTACGATCTGGGATTCACCCAGCTGCAGGCGGCGAATCCCGCGGTCGATCCCTGGCTGCCGGGCGTCGGGACGCGCATCCTGCTGCCGACCCTCTATATCCTGCCGGACGCGCCGCGGCTGGGCATCGTCATCAATCTCGCCGAGGAGCGGCTGTTCTATTTCCCGCGCGGCGGCGGCCGCGTCGAGACCTACCCGATCGGCATCGCCGTCGACGGCAGCGCGACACCGCTCGGCGTCACCCGCGTCGTGCGCAAGCAGGCCAACCCGTCATGGTATCCGCCGGCCTCGATCCGCGCGGAGGAGCCGGGCCTTCCCGACCATGTCCCGCCGGGTCCGGACAACCCGCTCGGCGCCTACGCCCTGCTGCTCGGCTGGCCCGACTACCTGATCCACGGCACCAACAAGCCCGACGGCATCGGACGAAGCGTCAGCCACGGCTGCATTCATCTCTATCCCGAGGACATCGAGCGCCTGTTTCGCGAGGTGCCCGTGACGACGCCGGTGCGGGTCGTCGATCAGCCGACCGAGGCCGCCTGGATCGGCGGCGCGCTCTATGTGGAGGTGCATCCGAGCCACGCGCAGTCCGACGAGATCGACATCGGTCGGCCGGTGACGCCGGCGATCCCCGGCGACCTCACCGCCCGGGTCCTGGCCGCCGCCGGCGCGCGCGCCGACGACGTCGACTGGCCGCGGGTCGAGCGCGCCGGCCTCCGGCGATCGGGCGCTCCCATCCGCGTCGACCGCCCGGCGGAAAGCGGGCCCGGGCCGCTCTGACCGCGGCGGCGGCCACGGGTCGAGGAGGGATTGGCGGCGCCGGTGCTCCCGGCTTTCAAGGATTTAATCTTGGCCGGCGCCGCTCGGATGCCCTGGCAAATCGCGGCAGGCGGGATTACGTGAAACCATGGGACCAGCCGGCGCGTTTGCAGCAGGGGGCGCGGCGGCAGAAAGCGAGCGGAGCATGTCGGAAGGTCGGAAGTATCGGCCCCTGGTGCCGAGGGCGATCGCGGTGATCGCGCTCGCGGCGATCATCGCCATCTACCTTTCGGGCGAGCAGGTCGTCGTCGGCATCGTCAACCTGGTCTCGGTCTATGTCGCCTCCCTCACCCTGATCGTCGGCATCGTCCTGCTGCTGGGCTCCTTTGCCTGGTGGCTGCTGCGGCCGTTCCAGCACCGGCCCGGCGACGGCGCGTCACCCTAGCGCTTCCGGCTATCCCTCGGCGGTGGCGGCAGGGCGGACGCCGCGCGCCATCAGCCAGAGCAGCAGCACCAGGCCGGGCGCCCCGGCGGCGATCGTCACCAGGAAGAACGGGACCCAGTCGAGCTTGTCGGCGAGCCAGCCGCCCGAGGCGGAGAGGATCGTCCGCCCGACCGCGGCCAGGGAGGACAGCAGCGCGTATTGCGTCGCCGTGAAGCTCTGGTTGCAGAGGCCGGAGATGTAGGCGACGAAGGCCGCCGAGCCCATGCCGCCGGTGACGTTCTCGATCGCGATCGAGAGCGTCAGCACGCCGAGGTCATGGCCGGCAACGGCGAGCCAGACATACATGAGATTGGCGCCGGTCTGCAGCACGCCGCAGATGAGGAGGCTCGCATAGAGCCCGTAGCGCGCCACCGCGAGGCCGCCCGCCGCGACGCCGACCAGCGTCGCGAAGACGCCGAACACCTTGCTGATGCTGGCGACCTCGGCGCCGGTGAAGTGCAGCGCCACGTAGAGCGGGTTCGCCATCACGCCGGCGAGCGCGTCGCCGAACTTGTAGAGCACGATAAAGCCCAATATCGCCGCCCAATAGGGCCGCGTCAGCAGGTCGGCGAGCGGCGCCACCACCGCGCCCCGCAGCCAATGGGCGATGCGCTCGCCGGTCCCGCGGCCGGCGAGCGCCGGCGGCGACGCCGCCTTCGGCTCCGGCGTGAACCACACCGTCACCATGCCGACGCCCATCAGCGCCGCCATCAGCGTATAGGCGAAGCGCCAGCCGCCGAAATCGGCCGCATAGAGCGCGCCGGCGCCGGCCGCCAGCAGGCCGAAGCGATAGCCCCATTGCGTCGCCGCGGCGCCGGCGCCCTGCTCCTCCGGCGTCAGCAGCTCGATGCGGTAGGCATCGATGACGATGTCCTGGCTCGCCGAGAAGAAAGCCACCACCACGGCGGCGATCACGGTCGGGAACGGATTCGCCGCCGGATCGGTGAACCCCAGCGCCAGGATGGCGAGCGCCAGCGGCAGCTGGATCATGAGCGCCCAGCTCCGCCGCCTTCCGAGCCGCCGCGTCAGCAGCGGGATCGGCAGCCGGTCGATGACCGGCGACCACACGAACTTGAAATTGTAGGAGATGCCGATGAGGGCAAAGAGCCCGATCGCCGTGCGCGAGACGCCGCTCTCGGCGAGCCAGAAGGAGAGCGTGCCGACGGTGAGCGGCAGCGGCAACCCGCTGGAGAAGCCCATCAGCAGGATCGCGACGAGGCGCGGCTCGCGATAGGCCCCGAGCGCCTGGCGCCAGGACGCCATCGGTCAGCGGACCGGCATCGAGCGCGCGCCTAGTCCTTGGCGTCGGCGGCCATCTGCATCTTCACGATGCGGTCGGGATTGGCGACGGTGCCGTTATGGTCGGGATCGCCTTTCTTGATCGCGTCCACGAACTCCATGCCCTTGGTCACCTGGCCGAAGATCGTGTACTTGCCGTCGAGGAAGGATGCCGGCGCGAAGCAGATGAAGAATTGGCTGTCGGCGCTGTCGGGATCATTGGTGCGCGCCATGCCGAGGGTGCCGCGGATGAAATGCGCCTGGCTGAACTCGGCCTTGAGCTTCTGGCCGGAGCCGCCGGCGCCGGTGCCGAGCGGATCGCCGGTCTGCGCCATGAAGCCGGCGATCACCCGGTGGAATTTGAGCCCGTCGTAGAAGCCGCGCTGCACCAGCTCCTTGAAACGCGCGACGGTGGCGGGCGCCAGATCGGGGCGCAATTCGATGACGACGCGACCGGCGGGCACGTCGAGGTAGACGGTGTTCTCGAGATCGGCTGCGCTCACGGGACCTCCGGGGATGCAGAGAAGCAGGGCGGCCATGAGCCAGAGTCGACGCAGCAACAGGGACATAGACCGCGCTCCGCAGGACCAAGGACGCGCGACCTTAGCCGATGAAGCCGGAATTGCAAATGCCCTCTCCGCGCGGAGCGGGGAGAGGGACCCGGTGCATAGCACCGGGGAGGGTGAGGTGTTGTCGCGACGATTGCGATACTCAATCGGAGTTTGATCCCCAAACTTCCTCGCCCCACCTCACCCGGACGCCGCTCTTGCGGCGTCCACCCTCTCCCCCGCTATCGCGGCGGAGAGGGTTCGCCAACTACTTCCGCTCCAGCCACACCTCGGTCAAATCCTGGCCGATGAAATGGCTCGGCATCAGGTGCCAGCCTTTCACCTGGGGGGAGATGGCGGTGATGCGGTTCCACCACAGGAACGGCACCATATTGGCCTCGCTGACGGCGTGGCGCTCGAACTCGCGCACGATCTTGTTGCGCTGGCGGAGGTCGGGCGTCACCGCCTGGCCGATATAGAGGCTGTCGAGGAAGCGGTCGGTCGATCCCGTGAAGTTCGAGGGCGAGAGGTCGGTGGAGACGTACTTCGCCAGCTGCAGCGTCGGGTCGTCCATGTAGTCGCCGACGATGTCGAGGCCGACCTCGTATTTGTGGCCCTCCATCCGCTCCAGCATCTGCACGCTGCCGAGCCGCTCCTGGGTCACGCTGACGCCGATCGCCTTCCAGGCGGCGATCAGATAGGCGCCGGCGGCGTCATAGGGCATGGGAATGTCGCGGTTGATGAGGGTGAATTTGAGATCCTTGGCGCCCGCCTCCGCCAGCAGCCGGCGCGCCTCGGCGCGCGCCGCCTCGCTGTCGTGCGAGAAGCCCGGCAGCGCCGCCAGGTCCGATTCCGAGATCGCCATCGCCGAGCCCGGCCGCATCACGCCGCCGACGAATTTCATGTAGGTGGTGCCGGAGAGGCTGTCCGCCGCCTTCCAGCGATCGACCGCCAGCGAGAGGGCGCGGCGCACCCGCGCATCGTCGAAGGGCTTGCGGGTGGTGTTGAAGTCGATCGTCATGAGATCGACCCAGGGCGTCTCGCCGAAGCTGATCCGGTCGCCCATGCTGTCGGCGAGGCGGTCGCGCTCCCCGGGCGTCACGCTGCGGAAGGTCGCCATGACCGTGCCCTTCTGCAGCGCCTCGATCAGCTTCGCGCCGGTGATGAAGTCCGCCCTGTAGCCGTCGAGATAGGGCCGGTCGGGCAGGAAATACTTGTCGAAGCGCTTGCCGCTCCAGTGATCGCCCTTCACATACTCGACGAAGGTGAAGGCGCCGGTGCCGAGGATCTGCGTCTTGGGAAACTGCTGATCCTCTTTCAGCTTCGCCGCGCTGTAGATGCAGTTCCAGGGCGAGGCGAAATTCCCCAGCATCGAGGCGTCCGGCCAGCGCAGCCGGAAGACCACCGTCGCCGCGTCCGGCGTCTCGATGGCGGCGATCGCCGAGTAGTCCGCGACGCGCACGGAATTCACCCCCTGGGGCGGGTGCGCGATCCGCTCGTAGCTCGCCTTGACGTCCGCCGAGGTGAGCTTGCTGCCGTCGTGGAACAGCACGTTCGGGCGCAGCTTGAAGGTATAGGTGAGGCGGTCGGCGGAGACGCTCCAGGACTCCGCGAGGTCGCCCTTCACCTGGGGATAGTCGACGCCGTCGAACTTCAGCAGCGTCGAGTAATGCGGCGCCATCGTATGCATGAGGGCGAAGGTGATGTTGGCGTGGCAGTCGAGATTGCCGGGCTCGGTATCGACCGCGAATTCCAGCACGCCGCCGCGCTTGGGCGCCGCCGTCTGGGCGCCGGCGGGCACGGAGGCCAGCAGCGTCGGCACCAGAGAGACGAGGCAAGCGAGCGCGGTTCCCCTGATCACGGCGATGCTCCCGAAAGGACGGGACACCACCTAGGGCGTTTTTTGCCGGAGGGGATGGCGGGCGAAAGAAAAGGCGCCCGCGGTTTCCCGCGGGCGCCTCGACTCCTGCCGCCGCCCTACGGGCGTAGGCGTCGTTCTACTTGGTGTCGAGCCAGACCTCGGTCAAATCCTGCTCCAGGTAGTGGCTCGGCGTCAGATGCCAGCCGCGGAGCTTCGAGGAGGCGGCGACGATGCGGTTCCACCACAGGAACGGCACCGTGTTCGCCTCGGTGAGGGCGTGGCGCTCGAACTCGCGCACGATCTTGCTGCGCTGGCGCGGGTCGGTGGTGACCGCCTGGCCGACATAGAGGCTGTCGAGGAAGCGGTCGGTCGAGTTCGAGTAGTTGGACGGCGAGAGATCCGTCGACACGTACTTCGCGAGCTGCAGGCTCGGATCGTCGATGTAGTCGGCGCCGAAATCGATCGCCACCTCGAAGCCGTGGGTCTCGAGCTTCGACTGCCAGTCCTTGGTGTTGAGCTGCTCCTGGGTCAGCGTGACGCCGATCTCCTTCCAGGCTTGGGTGAGGAACTCCGCTGCCGCCGCGTAGGGGATCGGGATGTCGCGGTTGGTGAGCTTGATCTTGAGGTCGTGGATGCCGGCGTCGGCGAGCAGCTTGCGCGCCTCGGCGCGCGACGCCTGGATGTCGTGCGAGAAGCCCGGCAGCGAGGTGAGCTCCGCCTCCGGCGTCGCCATCGCGTAGCCCGGCCGCATCAGGCCGCCGACGAATTTGAGATAGGTGGTGCCGGCCATGGTGTCCGCCGCCTTCCAGCGGTCGATCGCCAGCGAGAGCGCGCGGCGCACGCGGGCGTCGTCGAACGGCTTCTGCTTGGTGTTGAAGACCACCAGCAGGTCGAGGATCCACGGCGTCTCGCCGATGTAGACCTTGTCGCCCATCACCTCGGTGAGCTGGTCGCGCTCGGTCGGGCTGACGCTGCGGAACTCGGCCATGATGGTGCCGCTCTCGAGCCCGTCGATCACCTTCTTGCCGGTCATGAAATCGGCCTTGTAGCCGTCGAGATAGGGCCGGTCGGGCAGGAAGTACCTGTCGAAGCGCTTGCCGGTCCAGTGGTCGCCCTTGACGTGCTCGACGAAGGTGAAGGGGCCGCTGCCCAGCACGTGGGTCTTGGGGAATTGCGGATCCTCTTTCAGCTTCGCCGCGCTGTAGATGCAGTTCCACGGCGAGGCGAAGTTCGCCAGCATCACCGCCTCGGGCCATTTGAGGTGGAACACCACCGTCTGCGGATCCGGCGTGTCGATCGCCGAGATCGAGGAGTAGTCCACCTGGCGCGCCGAGACCACGCCCGGGGGCGGATGCGCGATCCGCTCGTAGCTCGCCTTGACGTCCGCCGAGGTGAGGCGCGAGCCGTCATGGAAGAGCACGTTCGGACGGAGCTTGAAGGCGTAGGTGAGCTTGTCCGCCGAGACCGTCCAGGACTCCGCCAGGTCGCCCTTCACCTGCGGATAGTTGGCGCCGTCGAACTTGAGCAGGGTCGAGTAGTGCGGCGACACCGGATGCAGAAAGGCGAAGGAGATGTTGGCATGGCAGTCGTAATTGCCGGGCTCGGCGTCGACGGCGAACTCCAGCACGCCGCCGCGCTTCGGCGTCGGCTGGGTCTGCGCATGCGCCGCGCCCGCGAGCGCCAGCAGCGCCGCCAGTGTCCCGATAAGGTGCAGGAATCCCGGCGGCATGCGGGACACCACGCTGCAGCTGGTGCCAATCATCGGACCTTCCCCTCCTGCCAGCGCTTGAACTGATCGAACAACTCGTCCTTCTGCTGCGTGTTCATCGCCTGGCCGGTCGCCCTGCTGCGCTCGTCCAGGAACTTGGCGAAGACGTCACGCATCTGCTGATCGCTCATCGAGACCGCCGGCGCGGCGCCGCCGTTGCGCTTGATCCACTGATCCGCCGGGCCGAAGCGGTGCCAGTTCGGCAGCTCCGCCGCCAGGTTCACTTCCTTCCACTTCGGATGGTGGCCGGGATCCAGCAGCGAGCCGAACTGGGTGAAGAAGGCGTCGACGAAATTGGCGACGTTGCGGTAGCGGTCGGAATCCGGCGTCAGGTTCGCCGCCATCAGCACCGTGCCGACGGCGACGGTGTCGACCGAGCCGTCGATGCCGACCAGGCCGGGATAGTCGTCCGAGGTGAGACGCGCCGGCAGATAGGCGGAGGTCATGTCCGACTTCAGCGGGATCGACAGGAAGTGCAGGTTGTCCGCGGCGCGCAGCGAGACGAACAGCGGCGCCGGCTTCCCCGCCACGTAGGCCAACGCGGCGATCTCGCCCGACTTCAGCTTCTCCAGCGCCTGCGCCTGGTCGTAGGTGGTGGCCTCCACCTTGATCTTGAGCGATTCGAAGATGCGCGCGCCGGTGAGCAGCGTGCCGTCGCCCTGGACGCCGAAATTCACCTTCTTGCCGGCGAGCTCGCCGACGCTCTTCACGTCGCCGCGGGCCAGCAGGTGGAACTCCTCGTTGCCGAGCTTGGCGATGTAGGTGAGGGTCTCGACGCCCGGCGGATTGTGCTGCTGGCGCGCGTACTCCAGCACGTCGGTCTGCACGATCGCCATGTCGATGCCGCGCATCACCTTGACGTCGATCAGGTTCTGCAGCGAGCCCTTGCCGATGACCGGGGCGATGCGGCGGGTGGCGCCGTCGTCGAGCACGTCGGCGAGGTCCTCCGCCATGCGGGCGGAGGTGCCGAAGGTGCTGCTGGTGGCGATCTCCACCAGGCCGCGATTGGCGCGCTCGACCAGCGACTGCGCCGCCGCCGGCGCCGCGCCCCAGGCGGCGAGCGCCGCCATCGTCAGCGCGCCGGCGACCAGACGCATGTGGGATGTGTGGAGAGACATGATCATCACCGCTCCTCGACGGCCTTGCTCGGTTGCGTTCTCGTCACTTTCCCCCTCCGCGCGCGGCCGACGGCCGAGGCCGTCCCGCGCTTCAGCAACTCATGCTGTCGATGTGCTGCTGCCGAGGGCGCGCTCCCCGCGCCGCCGGAACTCAGCCGCCCGCCCTCGCGAGCAGCCGCTTCAATCGGACTTCCGCCTGCGGATCGCCGGCGGCGATCGCCTTGCGATACCAGTCGGCGGCGCGCTTGGCGTCGCCGCGCACGCCGCGCACGCGCAGCTGCTCCAGATAGATCGGGTCGTAGGTCTGCCCCACCGCGGTCATCGCCAGCGCGCTGCCGCCCTCGGCGGCGCGCTCGTAGAAGAGCCGCGCCGCGGCGATGTCGCCGGTGCCGATGAGCTCGTCGCCGCGCGCGATCAGCTGCGCCAGCTCCTGCGCGGAGACAGTGGGCGTTGTGGGCGCGGGCTGCGCGGCGGCGGGCTTGCTCTCGGCCGCGGGCGGCGGGCTCGCGGGAACGGCGGCGGTCTCCGCCGGCTTCGGCTGCGCGTCGCTCGCGGGCGGAACCGGCGGCACCGGCGCGGGCGCCGGCTTGAGCGCGGTGGCGGGCGCTTTCGGCGCGGCGGGCGCCGGCGGCGGCGCTTCGGGCGCGGGCGCGGCGGGGGTGGAAGCCGCGGGCGGCGCCGGCAGCTGCTGCGCCGGCCGCTCGGCCTGCGCCGTCATCGGCGCGCCGTCGCGGCTCTGCGATTGCCAGTAGACGAAGCCGCCGCCCGCGACCAGCAGGGTCACGCAGCCGGCGGCGAGCAGCACGACGATGCGCGAGAGGCCGCGCTGGTGCTTCGCCTCGTCCTCGTCGAGCATGTCAGGGCGGACCGGCACCGGATCCTCCGCGCGCGCCGCGGGCGTCAGCGGTCGCGGTGGCTCGGCGGCGGGCGGCGGCTCGCTCGCCGGCGGGCTCGGCGCGGGAATGCGCGTCACCACGGTGTCGGACCCCTCCGGACCGCCCTCGTCCTTATGATCATAGGACCAGTACCAGGGCTTGAAGGTGGAAGCGGTGGCGGCGCCCTTGCTGTAGAGGACGCCCTCGCCGGTGTCGGGCTTGGCGGCCGGCGCCGGCGCCTCGGCGGGCGCGCTCGGCGCGGCGGCGGCGGCGCGGCGCGCGGTGATCCGGGCGATGGCGGAGGTGGCGCGGTCAGGCTCCGCCGGAGCCGCGGGCTCGGCGGGGGGCGGCGTCTCGGGCTCGCCGGATTCCTGGGCCCCCTTGGCGCCCATCAGACCGGACAGCAGTTTCGCTCGCCTGTCGGCGCTCGGCATCGACCGCTCGCAATCCTGGTACGTGGATACAGTCTCGCGTCAGACCTTGCGACTCAACTCCTAAACACATTCTTAACGAGAACTTCGCGGAATCGCCAAAACACCTTCGCCGGCAAAGCTTTGTCGGCAGGTTTACGCGCATTTGTGAGATATTTTAGCGACCGCCGGTGGCGTCCCGGCCTACCCGGGAATGGCGAGCAGCGACAGGAGGATGCCGGCCCTCAGCCGGCTTCCGCCTCGGCGGCGCGCTGGGCGCGCTTCCTGGCATTGGGATCGAGGAGGCGCTTGCGGAGGCGGATCGACTTCGGCGTCACCTCGACCAGCTCGTCATTGGCGATATAGGCGATCGCCTGCTCCAGCGTCATCAGGATCGGCGGCGTCAGCCTGACCGCCTCGTCCTTCGCCGTGGTGCGGATGTTGGTGAGCTGTTTCCCCTTGATGGGGTTCACCTCGAGATCGTTGTCGCGGGTGTGCTGGCCGATGATCATGCCCTCATAGACCTGGGTCCCGGGGGTGATGAACATCGGGCCGCGGTCCTCGAGGTTCCAGAGCGCATAGGCGACGGCGGCGCCGTCCGCCGTCGAGATCAAGACGCCGTTGCGGCGGCCTTCCACCGGGCCCTTGTAGGGCGCGTAGCCGTGGAAGAGCCGGCTCATGATGCCGGTGCCGCGGGTGTCGGTCATGAACTCGCCCTGATAGCCGATGAGGCCGCGGGTCGGCGCGAAGAAGGTGAGGCGCTGCTTGCCGCCGCCGGAGGGGCGCATGTCCATGAGCTCCCCCTTGCGGCGCGAGATCTTGTCGACGACGACGCCGGAGAATTCCTCGTCGACGTCGACCTGCACCTCCTCGATCGGCTCCAGGCGCTGGCCGGTCTCGGGATCGGATTTGAAGAGCACGCGCGGGCGCGAGATCGCGAGCTCATAGCCCTCGCGGCGCATGGTCTCGATGAGGACGCCGAGCTGCAGCTCGCCGCGCCCCGCCACCTCCATCGCGTCCTTCTCCTCGCTCTCGCGCACGCGGATGGCGACGTTGCCCTCGGCCTCGCGCAGCAGGCGCTCGATGATCATGCGCGAGGTGACCTTGCTGCCCTCGCGGCCGGCGAGCGGGCTGTCATTGACCGAGAAGGTCATCGCGAGGGTCGGCGGATCGATCGGCGTCGCCGAGAGCGGCTGCTCCACGTCGAGCGCGCAGATCGTATCGGCGACGGTGGTCTCGGTGAGGCCGGCGATCGCCACGATGTCGCCCGCCTCCGCCTCGTCGACGGGAACCCGCTCGAGGCCGCGGAAGGCCAGCAGCTTGGTGAGCCGCCCTTCCTCGATGACGCGGCCGTCGAAGGCGATCGCCTTCAAGGGCATGTTGACCTTGGCGACGCCGGTCTCGATGCGGCCGGTGAGCACGCGGCCGAGATAGGGATCGCGCTCCAGGATGGTTGCGAGCAGCGCGAAGGGCGCGTCGCGATCGGCCTTGGGCGGCGCCACGTGGCGGAGGATGAGCTCGAAGAGCGGATCCAGGTTCCCGGTCGGCTGCTCCGGCGACAGGGAGGCCCAGCCAGCGCGGCCGGAGCCGTAGACGGTCGGGAAATCGAGCTGCTCGTCGCTGGCGCCGAGCGCCGCGAAGAGGTCGAAGACCTCCGAGTGCACCTCGTGCGGCCGCGCGTCGGCGCGGTCGGTCTTGTTGATCATCACCATCGGCTTGAGCCCGCGGGCGAGCGCCTTCGAGACCACGAACTTGGTCTGCGGCATCGGCCCCTCGGCGGCGTCCACCAGCACCAGGCAGCCGTCCACCATGCTGAGGATG
>DATKPX010000453.1:0-4853 GCA_035523855.1 Allostellaceae bacterium | reverse complement strand
CCGGCACAAGGCCGGGCATGACGTCGCGAGAGGCATCACGAAAGACTCCGTCCTGAAGCCGCCCATGAACCTCCGCGCCGTCGATCTCAACCTTCTCGTCGCGCTCGATGCGCTGCTCGCCGAGCGGCACGTGACGCGGGCGGCGGAGCGGGTCGGGCTCTCGCAGCCGGCGATGAGCAATGCGCTCGGTCGGCTCCGGCATCTCTTCAAGGACGCGATCCTGGTGCGGACGGCGACCGGGATGCAGCCGACGCCCAGGGCGCGCGAGCTTGCGGGCGCCACGCGGCAGCTGCTGCGCCAGGTCGAGCATCTGCTGGAGCCCGATGCCGGCTATGATCCGCTCGCCTCCGGGCGGCGTTTCTCGGTCAGGATGTCGGACCTGCTCGGCCTGCTGCTGCTGCCGGCGCTGCTGGAGCGCCTGCGGATCCGGGCGCCGCGCGTCGCCATCGACGTGCTGCACCTGCCGCCGACACGCACCGTCGACGCGCTGGAGGCGGACGAGGTCGATCTCGCCGTCAGCACCGGCCTCGAGCATGGCGCCTCGATCCGCGCCGAGGCGCTGTTCGCCGACCGCATGGTCTGCCTGATGCGGAGCAGCCATCCGCTGGCGCGCGGGCGACTCACCCTCGACGCCTTCCTCGCCCAGCGCCATCTCAAGGTGTCGATCAGCCCGACCGACCAGCGCTTCGCCGACGACGTGCTGGGCCGTCTCGAGCGCAAGCGCGACATCGCCGTCAACCTGCCGCACTGGCTGCTGGTGCCGCATGTGCTGCGGCGGACCGATCTCGTCACGGTGATGCCGGGCCGCCTCGCCGCGGCGATCGCCGGCCAGCATCTGGTGGCGCGGGAGCTTCCCTTCGCGCCCGACCGCTTCCAGTGGACGCTCTACTGGCACCGCCGCTACGACGGCAACGCCGCCAACGAATGGCTGCGGCAGGAGATCCGCGACGCGGCGACGCCTTATGTCTGACCGCCGCTACTCCAGCGCCCGATAACCGCCGCGGAAATGGAGGAGGGGCTCGCCGCCGGGCGCATCGGCATCGAGCACCTCGCCGACGATGATGCGGTGGTCGCCGCCCGGCAGCGCCGAGGCGATGCGGCAGACCACATGGGCCACCGTGCCCTCCAGCACCGGCACCGCGCTCTCATGGATCCGGTGCGGCACGCCGGCGAACTTGTCCGCCATCTTGCTGGCAAAGCGGCGCGAGACCTCCTCCTGCCCCGCCGCCAGCAGGTTGATGCAGAAGAAGCCGCTCGCCAGCATCGGCGCCAGCGACTCCGCGCGCTCGTCGACGCAGATCAGGAACTGCATCGGCGAGAGCGACAGCGAGGTGACCGCGCTCATGGTGAGGCCGAAGGGCCGGCCCGCCGCATCGACGGTGGTGACCACCGCGACGCCGGTCGCCCAGTGCCCGGCGACCCGGCGGAACAGGTCGGTATCGCAACCGCCCCTATCCGGGGTACTCGGCGCGGGCGTCTCGCTCACGGAAAACCGCGCCGGCCGACCAAGGCACTCCGCTGCACGCGTCGCTCCACCCTCATCACGACACATCGAGGATAACGACACCGGCCCACCGCCGGCAATGGGCAGCATCCCGCAAGTTTTGGAACCAGAGCATGATTCCGAAAAGTGGAGGCCGGTTTTCGGATAAGATCATGCTCAAACCAAAGCTAGAGCCCGGTTCCGATTCAATCAGAACCGGGCCCTAGGCGCTTTCCACCGCCGCCGCGAGCTTCAGCACCGTGTTCCAGTTGCGTCCGGTGCCGCGGGTCGCCAGCGTCTTCTCGATGCCGGCGATGGTGAGCTTCGAGCGCCCGATGCCGTCGGGATAGACGATGTAGAGCTCGCTTCCTCTGGCGCGCACCCGCTCGCGTCCCTTGATCGCCGCCGCGAGCACCGCCACCGCGGATTTCGCCGGAGCGGCCTTGAGCGGCATCACCACCAGATGGCCGGGATCCTCCTTGGCTTCCTTCGGAAAGGGATTGGCGGCGACGATGGCGCGCCATTCCCGCGCGCTCCGCACGAGATAGTCGGTGCGGAGCTTGAACCGCTTCTCGGTCTCCGCCTCCAGCAGCTTTTCCAGCGCCGCGCCGCGCCGGCCGCCGCCGTCGAGCACCAGGTTGCCGCTCTGCAGCAGCGTGCGCGCGCCGGCGAAGCCGAGATCTTCCGCCATCGCCCTGAGCGCCGCCATGGCGATGCTGCGACCGCTCACGTTGACGGCGCGGAGAAGAGCGATGTGGATCGTCATGCCTGCCCAAGAATGCAAAAGATTGAGCGGTGGGACCGCAAGAATACGATGGAAATCCCGCCCCGCGCATGCCACACAAAACACCCAACCGTGCATAAGGGTGCGGAGGTAAGGAAAAAAACCTCCTAGAATGGGATGCCGCCGCGTTCGAAGCCTCACAGCGCCGGGGGAGGAAAAGGGGTGTTGGGCTTTCTCGAGGGTCTCGCCGATTGTGTCCTGGCCGTCGTCGCGACGGTCGTCATCTCGAATCTCGTCTTCGCTCTGCTGAAACCTGTCGCCGCCCGGCTCTCCGGCTCGACGCAGGACTATGGCGAGGGACATCGCAGCGCGGACGGGATGCTGCTGGTATTCCCGCTCCTGCTGCTCGCGATCGGCCTCCTGAGCTATGCGGTCGTCGGCTGGGGATTCCGCATCGTCGCGCTCATCGCGCCGTAACAGCGTCACTCCCGCCCGCGTCCGGCAGCGCGCTCAGCGCGACGCGCGGCCCGCCTCCGTGGCCTCGCGGCGGCGCTCCCGGTAGCTCCGCGTCTTCTGCCGGTTGCCGCAGCGCGCCGAGGAGCACCAGCGGCGATTGCCGGGCTTCGATCGGTCGTAGAAGGCCCAGCGGCATTCCTCCGACGCGCAGATCTTGAGCCGGTCGAGCTCGCCCAACTGCGCCAGCGTCAGCAACTCGCCGAGGATCTCGCCGAGCGCGCTGGCGCCCGGCGCCGGGCGGAGGCCGACCGTGCCGTCCGCAGCCACCTGCACCAGCAGCGGAAAGCCGGCGGCGGCGGCGTTGATCCCTGCGATGGCGCGCGCCGTCTCTGCGCGCTCGCCGGGATCGTGCTGCAGGAATGCGCGCAGCGCGCCCCGCAGCGCCAGCGCGCGCCCATGCGTCGCGTCGTCGAGCCGGGCCGATCTGCCCAGCAGCCCGCGCGCCCGCATCCAGCTCTCGAGGCCGGCGCGGGTCGCCAGCTCGTCGTGCGGCGCGTGCTGGACGCCGTGCTCCCGATAGCGGCGCTCGTCGACGGAGTTCAGGAAGTCGTAGAGCCGGGCGAGGCCGCCGGGAACGGCGTATTTCCGCGCGAGATGCATGCGACACCAGTATAATAATTTAGCTGGTTGACGCAACTAAACACCACCTAATATGTTTAGCAGGTGTCTAGGTGGCGGCGGCGCTCATGACACCCGCGTCCCGCCTCGCGATTCTGCCAACCGGATCAATGGAGCATGCCGATGACCCAGCCGCTCATCTCGACCGAGGAGATCTCCTATCGCCGCCACCTGCCGGTGCTCGGGACCCAGATGGCCTATGTGGATGTGGGCGAGGGCAATCCCATCGTCTTCCTGCACGGCAACCCCACGCCCTCCTACCTCTGGCGCAACATCATTCCGCGCCTGCTGCCGTTCGGCCGCTGCCTGGCGCCCGACTTCGTCGGCATGGGGAATTCCGGCGCGGCGCCCGATGGCGGCTACCGCTTCGTCGATCACCGGCGCTATCTCGACGCCTGGTTCGACGCGCTCGGCCTCGAGCGCGAGGTGATCCTGGTGGTGCATGACTGGGGCTCGGCGCTGGGCTTCCACTGGGCCGAGCGCCATCCCGAGCGCGTCAAGGCGATCGTCTACATGGAGGCGATCGTGCGGCCGTTCCTCTCCTGGGACGAATGGCCGGCGGCGACGCGCGCCTTCTTCCAGGGCCAGCGCTCGCCCAAGGGAGAGGACCTGATCCTGCGGCAGAATCTTTTCATCGAATACCTGCTGCCGCTGCGGAACATCGCGCCCGAGGCGATGGAGGTCTATCGCCGGCACTACCGCAATCCAGGCCCCTCGCGGCAGCCGATGCTGACCTGGACGCGCGAGCTGCCGATCGCCGGCGAGCCCGCCGACGTCACCGCGATCGTCGACAGCTATGCGCGCTGGCTCGCGAAGAGCCCGATTCCCAAGCTCTTCATCGATGCGGAGCCGGCGGGATTCCTGATCGGCGCCCAGCGCGAGTTCTGCCGCGCCTGGCCCAATCAGCAGACCGTGACGGTCGCGGGCTCGCACTTCCTGCAGGAGGATTCGCCGGAGGCGGTGGGCGACGCCATCGCCCGCTTCGTCGCCAAGCTGCGCGCCGGCCAGATCGCGTGAGCGATCTCCACGATATCGAGATCAGGGATCTCGCCGCGCTGATCCGGAGGCGCGCGGTCTCGCCGGTGGCGGCGACGCAGGCGATCCTCGACCGCATCGACGATCTCGACGGCGGGCTCCGCAGCTACCAATCTCAACAAATCGGCAACCGAGCTGCACGCGCCTCCCGCCGTGCAGGTGCTTCCCTGAGGAAAGCCGAGCCGCTCGGAGGCGGTCTGGCTGGGGCGCCAGGATTCGAACCTGGGAATGGCGGAATCAAAATCCGCTGCCTTACCACTTGGCTACGCCCCATCCGACAGGCGGCGCGACGATATCGGCAAAGCCCTGTTCCCGCAACCGAGGCCAGGACTCGATTGAAGGGCCGGACCGGCTACAGCCCGCCCGCCTATGTCGGCAGCCCCGGCAATGACCGCTGGCATGAGGTATAAACTTTCGGAACCTACTGACATAGCGTGGCTGGTTGAAGCGGGGGAAAGTGAAGGGCGGGGCAGGATG
>DATKPX010000452.1:0-5669 GCA_035523855.1 Allostellaceae bacterium | reverse complement strand
CGCGGCCAGGCGCGCGCCGACTATGATCTCGTCATCGCGTCGCAGCCCTATCGCGCGCGCGCTCCGGTCGAGTTCAAGGCCAGCAAGGTGGTGGCGCCGCTGGCGCGCAGCCTGGCGCCCGGTGGCCGCCTGATCGGCATCCACTCCCATGGGCAAGATCCGGGGCTGGAGATCATCCAGAAGATCTGGCCCGACGAGAACCCCTTCACCACCGACCGCCATCAGCTGCTGCGCGCGGTGAAGACCGAGCTCGGCGTCGCCGGCCGCGATCTCAACTTCAACGCCTATGCGGATGCGCGCTCGCTCTTCCGCTATGACATGCACACGCTCCCCACCGAGATCAGCCAGACCATCGGCACCTCGACCCTCTTCGCCGCCTGGAACGCCGCCATCTACGTGGCGCAGATCGAGGATCAGCGGCTCTCCGAGGTCGTCCACACCGGCGCCTATCTCGACGCCACCAAGGAGGTGCTGCAGAAGCACGGCGGGCTCTGGTTCTGGGACGAATCCTACGTGATCTCCCGCAAGCGGGATTCCGTCTGATGGAGAGCGCCACCCTCACGCGCGCATCGCCGGACAGCGAGCAGGCCGCGCGGAGGACGGCGCTGATGCGCGGCTCTTCGATAGAAGTGTCATCGCGCGACGACGGCGCCCTCGACCAGCTCGCGGACACGCTGGAGCCCGGCGCCGCCGTCTACATCAATCACGCCGCCGGCGACACCCATCACGGCATCGTCGCGGCGGCGGCACGGCTCCGCCGCGCGGGGTTCCTGCCGGTGCCGCACATTGCGGCGCGGCGGCTGGCGAGCTTCACCCAGCTCCGCGATTTCCTGGCGCGCGCCCGCGGCGAGGCAGAGGTGGAGCAGGTCCTGGTGATCGCCGGCGACGCGGACCATCCGACCGGCCCCTTCGACAGCAGCCTCGACATCCTCCGCACCGGCCTCCTGCAGCAGCACGGCATCCGCCGCGTCGGCATCGCCGGCCATGCGGAAGGGCATCCGAAGATCGCGGCCGCCGCCCTCGACCGGGCGCTGCGCGACAAGCTCGCCCTCGCCCATCGCGACGGGCTCGCCCCCTTCGTCGTGACGCAGTTCTGCTTCGAGGCGGCGCCGATCCTCGCCTGGATCGAGCGCCTCGCCGCGGTGGGCTTCGACGTGCCGGTGCGCATCGGCCTCGCCGGCCCCGCCAGCGTCGCCAGCCTGGCGAAATTCGCCGTGCGCTGCGGCATCGGCAACTCGCTCCGCGCCCTGGTCGGACGCCAGACGTCGATCGCGCGTCTCGTCACCGAGACCGGACCCGAGCCGGTGATCGCAGCGCTGGCGGCGGCGCGTCTGCCGGCGATGGTGGAGGGGCTGCACTTCTTCACCTTCGGCGGCACGGCGCGGACCGCCGCCTGGCGCCGCCACCGCATCGAGCGCGGCTTCGATCGGCTCCCGACCTAGACAGCACCCATCCTGTCCCCGCACTATGCGGGCGCCTCTTTCTTTCCTCCCATGAAGGCCGGCGAGCGCGCGTGAGCCCCGAGAGCCAGCAGCCCGGCGAGGGCGAGCTCAAATCCCGCCTCGACGGCGGCGACTTCGTCGTCACCGCGGAGCTGACGCCGCCGGTCGCCACCGATCCGCAGGTCTTTCTCGAGCGCGCGGCCCGGCTGCGCGGGCTGGTGGCGGCGCTCAACGTCACCGACGGCGCCGGCGCCAAGGCGCATCTCTCGAGCCTGGTGGCGGCACATCTGGTGCGCCAGCGGGGCGTCGAGCCGATCCTGCAGATGACCTGCCGCGACCGCAATCGCCTGGCGCTGGAGGCGGATCTCCTGGGCGCCATGGCGCTCGGAATCCGCAACGTGCTGGTGCTGGGCGGCGACGATCCGCGCAAGGGCGACCAGCCCGAGACCAAGCCGGTCTTCGACCTCGACAGCCGCGGCCTGATCGCCCTCGCGCACCGCATGCGGAGCGAGCGCAAGCTGCCCTCGGGCACCGAGATCAAGGGACCGGTGAGCCTGCTGCTCGGCACCGCCGACATGCCCGTCGATCCGCCGGCGGGCTGGCGGCCGGCCGGCCTGATCGCCAAGCTGGAAGCCGGCGCCGATTTCACCCAGACGCAGTTCTGCATGGATGCCGGCATCGTGCGCCGCTATGCGCGGGTGCTGATCGATCTCGGCATCGTGCCGCGGCTCGGCATCCTCATCGGCGTGGCGCCGATCCCCTCGGCGCGCTCCGCCCGCTGGATGCAGGACAATCTCTTCGGCACCATCATCCCCGACGCGATCGTGACGCGGCTGGAGCAGGCCGCCGATCCCGCCGCCGAGGGCCGCCGCATCTGCGCCGAGCTGATGCAGGAGCTCGCCGAGATTCCCGGCATTGCCGGCGCCCATGTGATGGCGCCGCAGAACCCCTCCGCCATATCAGAGGTGATCGCGGCGGCGGGGCTGACGGGCAAGAAGCGGGCGAAGATCTGAACTGCAGACACTGTGGTGTGTCCTTCGACCCGCTTCGCTTGCTCAGCATAAGGAGGTTCTCAGCCTGACCTCATCCTGAGCAAGCGAGCGGAGCGGGCGAGTCGAAGGACGCAACCAAGCCGGCCCCGACTTTCGAAAACCGCGGCCCATGAGGAAATAGCAGTTGTCAGAGGGGGAGGCGCCGCGGAAGCTTGTGGGCGGCTCTTCAGGAGACTTGCCCATGCCATCAGCGCACCGCCCGACCGTGATGGGAACCCGCCACATGGTCTCGGCCTGCCACTACCTGGCGGCGGAGGCCGGATTCGAGATCCTGCAGGCGGGCGGCAATGCCATCGATGCCGGCGTCGCCGCGGGCATCGCGCTCGGCGTCGTGCAGCCGGAATACGTGGACGTCGCCGGCGTCGCGCCGATCATCCTCTATTCCGCGCGCGACCGTCAGGTGATCACCATCAGCGGCCTCGGCACCTGGCCCAAGGCGCTCGAGCGCGACTATTTCCAGAAGCGGCATGGCGGCAAGATTCCGCGCGGCATCCTGCGCACCGTGGTGCCGGCGGCGCCCGACGCCTGGATCACCGCGCTGGAGCGCTGGGGCACCATGAGCTTCGGCGAGGTGGCCCGCGCCGCAGCCCGCTTCGCCCGCGACGGCTTCCCGGTCTACCCGCTGATGCGCGAGATCATCGCCGAGCACCAGCAGGATTATCGCGACTACCCCTCGAACGCCGCGATCTACCTGCCGAACGGCAAGGTACCGGAGGTCGGCGACATCTTCGTGCAGGCGGATCTCGGCCGCACGCTGCAGTACATGGCGGACCAGGAGGCGCGCCACCGCAAGAAGGGCCGCGAGGCCGGCCTGCGCGCGGCGCGCGACGCCTTCTATCGCGGCGACATCGCGGCAGCGATCGTCAAGTTCCAGCAGGAGAACGGCGGCCTCCTCAGCGCCGAGGACCTGGCGGAATACCGTAGCGGCGTCGAGCCGCCGGTGCAGACGCAATTCGGCGACATCACCGTCTATGGCTGCGGCCCCTGGTGCCAGGGACCTTCGCTCCTGCAGGCGCTCAACCTCGTCGATGCGGCGGAGCTCACGCGGCTCGGGCACAACTCGCCGGAGTACGTGCATGTCCTGGCCGAGGCGCTGAAGCTCGCTTTCGCCGACCGCGACGCCTGGTTCGGCGATCCGCGCTTCGTGAAGGTGCCGATGGACGCGCTGCTGTCGCCCGCCTACGCGGCCGAGCGCCGCAAGCTCATCCGCCCCGACCGCGCCTGGACGGAGATGCCGCCCGCCGGCAGCCGCGACGAGCTCGGCGCCGCGGCATCGCCGCGCCCGGCGTCAAAGCCGGAGACCGTCTGGCAGGCGCCGGAGCTCGACACCTCCTATGTTTGTGTCGTCGACCGCGAGGGCAACGTCTTCTCGGCGACGCCCAGCGACGGCTCCTACAACGCGCCGGTGGTGCCCGGCCTCGGCATCATTGCCTCCTCCCGCGGCAGCCAGAACTGGGCCGACCCCGAGCATCCCTCCGGCGTCGCGCCCGGCAAGCGGCCGCGCCTCACGCCCAACCCGGCGCTCGCCATCAAGCCCGGCCATTTCGTCATGCCCTTCGGCACGCCCGGCGGCGACGTGCAGACCCAGGCGATGCTGCAGGTCTTCTTCAACCTCCACGTCTTCGGCATGGAGCCGCAGGCCGCCGTCGAGGCGCCGCGCTTCGCCTCCTACAGCTTCCCCTCCTCCTTCGAGCCGCACAGCTATTACCCCGGCCGCCTCAACATCGAGGGGCGGATCGGCGAGGCGGCCGGCCGCGCGCTCGGCAAGCTCGGCCACAAGGTGGAGCGCTGGCCGGACTGGACCTGGCTCGCCGGCAGCGTCTGCACCATCGTTGCCGACAAGCAGCGCGGCCTGATCTCCGGCGCCGCCGATCCGCGCCGGCCGTCCTACGCGGTGGGCTGGTAATGCGGCGGCTGGTCCTGGCGCTGGCGGCGGCGCTTGCCCTGGCGACGCCGGCCGCCGCGCAGACCCTCGTCGTCGGCGCACGCTCGGAGTTCGTGATCGATCCGCACCTGATGTTCGTCGGGCCGAACATGGCGGCGGCGCGCTATGTCTTCGACAGCCTCGTCGACCGCGACGTGGACGCGCGCCCCTCGCCGGGCCTGGCGCAGTCCTGGCAGCTCATCGACGACCGCACCTGGGAGCTGAAGCTGCGGCCCGGCGTCACCTTCCATGACGGCACGCCCTTCACCGCCACCGACGTCGCCTTCAGCATCGCGCGCATTCCGACGCTGCCCAACAATCCCGGCCCCTATACGCCGAACCTGCGCTCGATCACCGACACCGAGATCGTCGATCCCCTCACCATCCGCTTCCACACCGACAGCCCCGATCCCGTCATTCCCGGCCAGATGACCAACATCTTCGTCGTCTCCGCCAAGGCGGCGTCGGAGGCGAGCTCGGCGGACTTCGCCAGCGGCAAGGCGGCGATCGGCACCGGCCCCTTCAAGCTGGTGCAGTTCACCCGCGGCGAGCGCATGGAGCTGGAGCGGTACGATCACTACTGGGGCAAGCCCTCGCCCTGGGAGCACATCACCGTCCGCGTGATCACCAATGACGGCGCGCGGATCGCGGCGCTGCTGGCGGGCGACGTCGACCTCATCGAGGACGTGCCGCCGGAGCAGATCGAGACGCTCAACAAGAGCGGCAAGGCCACCGTCTTCGCCCGCAGCAGCGACCGCGTCATGTACCTGCTGCCGAACATGGCGGAGAAGCTGTCGCTGCTGACCGATGCCGACGGCAATCCCCTCGACAAGAACCCGCTGCGCGATCCCCGCGTGCGGCACGCGATCTCGAAGGCGATAGACCGCCAGGCGCTCATCGACCGCGTGCTCTATGGCCAGGGCATCGCGGCGAGCCAGATCGTCCCCGAGAGTTTCGGCGGCTACAACCCCGAGCTCAAGGTCGAGGCCTATGACCTCGCCGGCGCCAAGGCGCTGCTGGCCGAGGCGGGCTATCCCCGGGGGTTCGGCCTCACCATCGGCTGCACCAACGACCGCTATGTGAGCGATGCCCGCATCTGCCAGGCGCTGGGCCAGATGCTGACCCGCGCCGGCATCCAGACCAAGGTGCAGACCTCGCCGGGCGCGGTGTTCTTCCCGATGATCAAGAACGGGCGCAACCCGCTGCCGCTGGTGCTCTACGGCTCCTCCAGCGGCTCGACCCGGGATGCGA
>DATKPX010000451.1:0-11467 GCA_035523855.1 Allostellaceae bacterium | reverse complement strand
CTCCCTCGAATGGCAAGTTTTTGCGATCGCCGGGGGTCACCCGGCATTCGCCGGCGCGCTCGCCAGGCGCCGCGGCGCCGGCAGCGCGAATTCGGCGGCGCGGCTGCGGAGATCATCGAGATCGCGCCGCAGCTGCTCCAGCCCGAAGCCGAGAGCGAAGATGCGCCCGGCCTCCTCGTCGGACAAGTCTCGGGTGAGACGCTCGCGCCGGAGCTCCGTCATCGCCGCGCCGTAGCCGTCGAGGGCAGCGGCGACGGCGTCGAAATCGGGCGGCGGCCGGCGCGCGGCGAGCGCGGCGCCGGTGCCGCGGAGAAATTCGCCGATCGTGTCGGAGACCTGCTGGAGCCGCGGCGCGAGGCGCGTCCGCATCGGCTCCGGGATCGGCCTGGTGGCGGCGCGGCCGAAGATCACCAGATCCATGTGCAGCCGCCGCACCGTCCGTCCCAGCGGCTCGGCGTCGGGGCCGGAGACCAGGTGGATGCGCCGCTCGCGCTCGGCTTCCTTGGCGCTCGCCTCGAGAAGCGCGCAGGCGGCACGCATGCGCTGATGCAACGCGGCGATCCGGGCGGCGTCCGGCTCCGTGGTCAGGCCGGCGATCAGCGCCTGGAGCAACTCCTCCAGATGGCCGAGCGCGCGGCCGGCGATCCCGCTCGCGAGGTGATGCGCCGGCGCCGGCAGCACCAGCATCGCGACGGCGAACCCCACGGCGCAGCCGATGCCGATCTCGGTCACCCGCGCGAGCGCCGCGGCGACCGGTCCCGCGGTCTGGGTCGAGCCCCCGAGCAGCACGATGATGGCGGTGATCGGCGCCATGCGGAAGCTGGCGTTCAGCGCCGAGAGCAGCGCCAGCGGCGCCATGCCGACCAGCAGCGCCAATCCGAGGATGACGGGATTGTGCGGTGGCAGCAGCAAGGCCACCACCGCGCCGAAGACGGCGCCGCCGAGGGTGGCGATGAAGCGGTCGACGCTCGCCTTCAGCGAGCCGCCGATGCTGGACTGGATCACGATGACCGCGGTGAGCACCGCCCAGTAGCCCTGCGCGAGATGGAACAGCTGGGCGAGGGCGAAGGCGGCGAGGGCGGCCGCCGTCATGCGCAGGCTGAGGCGCAGCTCCGCACCGTGCTGGCGCAGCCAGGCGCCGAGCGGACCGGCGCCCTCGATCCATCGCGATGTCATCCCGGCCCTCCCAAGGCGGTCGCTGACGCTCAGCGCGCCAGACCCGCCTCGCGGAGGTAGCGCAGGACGCCGGGATGGACAAGCTCGCGCCGCGGCGCGGCGGCAAGCGTGTTGGCGGATGTGGTCTCCGCCGCCTGCGGCAGGCGCCGGGCGAGCGCCGCCTCGCCCTGGTGGAGCGCGCGGGCGAGGCGGTAGGCGGCCTCGTCGGGAAAATCCGGTCGCGTCAGGATGAAGCTCCAGGAGCCGATTGAGGCGATCGCTTCCGTCTGGTCGGGATAGCTGCCGGCGGGAACCGTCAGCGGCTTCAGGAAGGCGTGCTTGCCGAGGATGCGGGCGATCTCCGCCGCATCGGGCGCAATGAAGCGGGCGCCCTGGGGGCTGCTGGCCACCGCGGCGAAGCCGGGCCAGCCGATGCCGCCGCCCCAGAGCGCCGCCGCCCTGCCATCGAGCACCATGGCGGGACCGTCGCCGGCGCGGTCGAGATAGATCGCCTGGAAATCCCGCTCGGGATCGAGACCGATCCCATCCAGCACCGTCCGCGCCAGGATCACCAGGCCGGAGCCGCGCGCGCCGAAGGCCACCGGCCTGCCGCGGAGATCGCCGATGCAGCGCGCCGGGCTGTCGGCGCGCACCACGAAGAGGCCGGCGGTGGAGTACATGGCGGCGAGGATCTTGAGGCTGCCCGCCAGTGCCGGCTGCGCCACCTCGCCCTGCACCAGCGCGATGTCGAGCTTTCCCGCCTCCAGCAGCGGGACGTTCTCGGTGCTGCCCTTGGTGTTGCGCGGCTCGATGACGAGCGTGGGGTCCGCCTCGCGCAGCGCCTCGATGAGCGCGGCGCCGTAGAGCGGAAAGCCGCCGCCCGGCGTCGCGGTGCCGAGCGTGATCGTCATCGCGCGGTCTCCTCGGCGAGGCCGAGATAGATGCGCTGCACCTGCGGGTCGCTCTCGAGCTTCTCGGCCGGGCCGTCGAGGACGGTGTGGCCGGTCTGCAGCACATAGGCGTAGTCGGCGATCTCCAGCGCCAGCTGTACCGACTGCTCGGCGAGCAGCAGGGTGAGCCCGTCCTCGTGCAGCCGGTCGAGACTGTCGTAGAGCTGCTCCACCACCGTCGGCGCGAGGCCGAGGCTGGGCTCGTCCAGCATGAGCAGCTTGGGCTCGCTCATCAGCGCGCGGCCCACCGCCAGCATCTGCCGCTCGCCGCCGGAGAGCGTGCCCGCCCGCTGGCGCCGCCGCTCGGAGAGGCGCGGGAAGAAGGTGAAGACGCGGTCGAGCAGCGCCGGGATGCGCTTCTTGTCGCCGAGCGCCGTCGCGCCCAGCAGCAGGTTCTGCTCCACGGTCTGGCCGACGAAGAGCCGCCAGCCTTCCGGCGAGAGGGCGAGGCCCCGGGGCACGATCGCGAAAGCCGGCAGATTGGTGATCGCCGCGCCGCGCCAGCTGATCGCACCGCCGCTCGCCGGCACCAGTCCCGCGATCGCGTTCAGCGTCGTGGTCTTGCCGGCGCCGTTCGAGCCGAGCAGCGCCACGATGCCGCCCGCCGCCACCTGCAGCGACACATCGGCGACGCCGACGAGATCGCCGTAGCGGACCTCGAGATGCTCGACGCGGAGGATCGGTGCTTCCGCCATCGCCCTCAGCCCCGCTTGCGGCGCCGGTGGTGGCTGTGGCCGAGATAGGCCTCGATCACCTTCGGATCCTTGACGACGTCCTGGGGCTTGCCCTGCGCGATGGTGCGGCCCTGGTTGAAGACCAGCACGCGCGCGGTCAAGGTCAGGATCACCTCCATGATGTGCTCGACGATGACGATGGTGATGCCGGTCGAATGGATGCGCCGCACCAAATCGATCGCGCGCTGCACCTCGCTCGGCGTCAGGCCGGCAAGCGCCTCGTCGAGCAGCAGCAGCTTGGGCTCGCTCGCCAGCACGCGGGCGATCTCCAGCCGCTTGCGGCCGGGCGTGCCGAGGCTGCGGGCGCGCTGCATCGCCTGCGGCTCGAGGCCGGTTAGGCGCAGCACGTCCATCGCCTTGTCGCGGGCATCGCGCCGGTGCGGATGGCGGAGGAACGCGCCCACCATCACGTTCTCGAGGATCGTCATGTCCTCGAAGGTGGCGGGCACCTGGAAAGTGCGGCCGACGCCTGCTTGGGCGTGTGCCTCGGCGGGTGCGTGCGTCAGATCAACGCCGTTGAACAGGATGCGGCCGCCGGTCGGCGCGAGATCGCCGGCGATGCAGTTGAAGAAGGTGGATTTGCCGGCGCCGTTGGGGCCGATCAGTCCCACGATCTCGCCGGCCTCGACCGCGAGGCTCGCGCCGGAGAGGGCGAGGAAGCCGCCGAAGCTGCGGGAGACATCCTGCGCTTCAAGCAGCACGGGGACGCCTCCGGAGCAGGAGCGGCGTCAGCCGCCCGCGGATCTGATGCCAGAGCTCGACCAGGCCGCCGGGCTCGAAGCGCGCCAGCAGCAGGATGATGCCGCCATAGATGATGTAGGTGAGGCCGCTGCCGCCGCCGCCGAACCAGGTGTTGGTGGCGCTCTGCAGCGGGATCAGGATGATGGCGCCGATGAGGGGCCCGTAGAGCGTGCCGGCGCCGCCCAGCGCCGCGGTGATGATCATCTGCACCGAGACCAGGATGCCGAGGCCGCTCTCGGGATTGACGAAGCCGAGCTTGAACGCATAGAGCGAGCCCGCGACCGCGGTGAAGGCGGCGCTCAGCATCAATGCCCTGAGCTTCGTGCGTCTGACGGGCACGCCGAGGCTTCTCGCCGCGCGCTCGCCGGAGCGGATCGCGCGCAGGTAATAGCCGAAGCGGCTGCGCTCCATCGCCCAGGTGACGTAGAGCACGACGGCGAGCACCGCCAGGAAGATGTAGTAGTAGGGCACCGAGCTGCGGAAGATGAGGTCGTACCAGCCGCGCGGGCTCGCCGGGCCCTGGATGCCGATGGCGGCGCCGAGCAGGTCCCAGTTGCCGACCACCAGGCGGATGAGCTCGGCGACGGCGATGGTCGCCATGCTGAAATAGTGGCCCTGCAGGCGGAAGGTGGGAATGCCGATGCCGATCGCGATCAGCACCGCCACCAGGATGCCGAGCGGCACGCCGGCGAGCGGCGGCACGCCCCAGAGATCGTAGAGCAGCAGCGGCATATAGGCGCCGGCGCCGAAGAAGATCGCGTGGCCGACCGAGACCTGCCCGGCATAGCCGCCGACGATGTTCCAGGCCGAGGCGGCGATCGCCGCCAGCACCAGCGTCGCCCCCACGTCCTGCAGGAAGGCGGCGCCGTTGCTGCCGGCGACCAGCAGCGGATAGAGCAGCAGCGCGATCCAGAGCGCGGCCGGTCCTGCGGATCGCCGCATCAGAGCCTTCCCAGCAGGCCCTGCGGCCGGATCCAGAGGATCGCGACGAAGAGCCCGTAGACCACCACGTCCTTGTAGATCGGCCCGACATAGAAGCCGGCAAGCTGATCGACGAGGCCGATGATGAAGCCGGCGATCATCGCGCCCGGCACGCTGCCGAAGCCGCCCAGCGACACCACCACGAAGGCGGTGAGGGCGAAGGTCTCGCCGACCGAGGGCGAGAAGGGATATGCGACCGCCATCAGCGCGCCGGCGATGCCCGCGCTCGCCGCCGAGAGGCCCCAGGCCAGCGCCTGCATGCGGTCGGGCCTTATCCCCATCAGCATCGCGGCGTTGCGGTCCTCGGCGACGGCGAGGAGGCGGCTTCCCAGCGCCGTGCGGGTGAGCAGCATGTGCATGCCGAGGGTGAGCGCCGCGGCGACGACGCCGGCGAGCAGTTGCGGCTTGCCGACGAAGATGCCGCCGAGATTGAAGGTGCCCGAGAGCGCGCTCTCCGGCAGCGTGCGGAAATCCGAGCTGAAGACGAAGAAGGCGCTATAGCGCAGCAGCAGGGCGAGGCCGAAGGTGGAGAGGATCTGCGCCAGCATCGGCCCGCGCGTCACGTGCTTGATGAGCGCGCCATAGACGAGGACGCCGAGCAGGAACAGCGCCACCGCCGCCGCCGGCGCGAAGACGGCGGGGCCGCCATGCACCGCCGTCACCACCACCAGCGCCACGTACATGCCGAGCATCACGAACTCGCCATGGGCGAAGTTGATGAAGTTCATCATCCCCCAGATGAGGGTGAGCCCGGACGAGAACAGGGCGTAGACGGCCCCCAGAAGGAGGCCGCCCACCACCACCTGCAGCAGGATCATCGCGGCGGCGAGGCCCGGCTATTTCCAGCCCTTGAGCGGCCACTGCACCTGGGCGGTCGCCGACTTCGCGGGCCAGACCGAGACGTAGTCCTTGCCCTGCAGCTGGATCAGGTAGGTCGCCGCCAGCACGTTCTGCCCGGTCTCGTCGAACTTGACGCCCTTGTAGCCCATCATCAGCTGCTCGGGCTTGAGATCGGTCGCCTTGAGCGCCGCCTGGATCTTGGCGGGATCGGTGGATCCCGCGCGGTTGATGGCGTCCGCCAGGACGAACATCGCCTGCATGTCGCGCGCCGAGGTGTCGTCGAGCTCGTGGCCGGTCTTCGCCTTGAAGAGCTCGTTGATCTTGGCGGTGACGCTGCCGGGCTTGCCGACGTCCCAGGAGCTGCGGTTCATCACCCCCTGGGCGATGTCGCCCACCGCGGGAATGAAGGAGGGATCGGCGAAGCCCGCGTCGTCGCCGATGATCATCGGCGGCCGGTAGTCGAGGTTCTTCATCGTCTTCATGTAGAGGATCGCGTCCGCCGTATAGGAGACGAAGATCACGCAGTCCGGATTCTTCTCCTTGAGCTGCAGCACCTGCGCCGAGACGTCGGTGGAATTGGCGTTGTAGGGGATCTGCGCCGCCACGGTGAAGCCGTGCTTCTTCGCCTGCTCCACCACCGTGCCGCCGACCGAGGTGCCGTAGTCGGTGTTCTCGTTGACCACGGCCACGGTGTCGACCTTGTGGCCGGCCTTCTTCATGTCGGAGAGGAATTCCATGTAGTTGGCGGCGAAGTCCGAGGCGATCGGCGTCACCCGGAACAGCCACTTGTAGCCGCGGCTGGTGATGTTGGCGGCGACGGAATCGCCGACCACGAAGGGCACGCCCTGGCGCTCGGCGACCGCGCTCGCGGTGAAGGTGACGTTGGAGTGGTAGGAGCCCAGCACCGCCGCCACGTGCTCCTGGGTGATGAGGCGGAGCGTCTGCGCCTGGCCCTCGGCGGGATTGCCCTGATGGTCGGCGCTCACCACCTCGATCTTGGCGCCCCCCAGATTGCTGAGCCCGCCCTTGCCGACGGAGGGCAGCGAGGCGAATTCGGGATGGACGGTGTTGACCAGCTCGGCGGCGAGGTTGATGGCGTCGAGCGCCGATTTTCCCGCATTGGCGGAATTGCCCGAGAGCGGCTGCAGCACGCCGATCTTCACCGCGTCGGCGGCGAGCGCCGGTCCTGCCGCCAGCATCGCGGCGAGCGCCGCCGCGGCAAAACAACCCAGACTGTTCTTGCGCATTCTGATCTCCCTGCTGTCGTTTCAGACCGTCTTGTCGATGACGGCCCCCTTTGATTGCGGCGAAGTCTAGCCCGGCTTCCGCCTGGCCGTCGCGCGCAAAAATGCAGCAGGGAGCGCGATCAGGAGGCGCGCAGCTTCGCCGTTTGCGCGGCGTCGAGCCGGCCGTCCGCGGTGAGCGCCACCGCGTAGTCGCGCGCGGCTTCCGCCCGCGTGATGAGGCCGTCGAGCACGTCGGCGCGCACCTGCTCGGGATCGCGCGCGCGCGGATCGCCGAAGCCGCCGCCGCCCGGCAGCTCGAGGCGGATGGTGTCCTTGGGCGGCACGGTCTGCCGGCCCTTCGGGCGGATGGCGCGGCCGGAGAGGAGGCTCACCGCGCCGGGCGCGCCCTTGCCGCCGCCGTCGCGGCCGCGGGCGGGATTGCGCACGCGCTCGAAATTGCAGAGCAGCGCCACCGGCTGGCCGTCGGCGCCGGCGAGCTCGATCACCTGGCCGAGGCCGCCGCGGAACTTGCCGGCGCCGCCGGAGCTCTCGCGGAACTCGCGGCGTCTGAAGACGACGGGCGCGATGCTCTCGGTCGCCTCGACGGGAATGGTGCGCACGCCGCTCGGAAAGGCGGTGACGCTGAGCCCGTCCTTCGTCGGCCGCGCGCCGGCGCCGCCGCAGTGGAAGATGACGGTGCTGAACTCGGGGAGGCTGCCGGCGTCGGTGCCTTCCGCCACCTCGTCGACGAGCGAGCCGCCGCCGAACACCTGCGGGTTCCAGAGCGAGGAGGCGCCCTCGGCGGGAACGCCGCCCGGCATCACCTGATGCAGGCAGCCGAAGACCACGTCCGGCAGCATATGGCCCACCGTGTGGCGCGCCGCCACCGCCCAGGGGCGCTTCACGTTGAGGACGCAGCCCTCTGGCGCCGCGACGGTGATCGGCAGCAGCGAGCCCGCATTGTTCGGCACTTCCGGCGCCACCAGGCATTTGACGCCGAAGGCGGTGTAGGCGAGGCAATAGTTGTAGACGACGTTGATGCCGTAGCTGGAGGCCGGCGAGGTGCCGTCGAAATCCACGTGGATGCCGTCGTCGGAGATGGTGAGCGCCGCGTTCAGCAGCAGCGGCTTGTCGTAGCCGTCCATGGTGACGCTGTTGCGGTAGGTGCCTTTCGGCAGCGCGCGGATCTTCGCCAGCGTCGCCTCGCGCGACGCCTCGACGATGGTGTTGCCGAGCCGGTCGAGATTGGTGATCTCGAACTCGTCCATCATCTCGACCAGGCGCTTGGAGCCTTCCTCGTTGCAGGCGCAGAGCGCGTAGATGTCGCCTTCCACCTGCAGCGGCTCGCGCACGTTGGCGCGCACCATGCGGAGGAGGTCCTCGTTCATCTTGCCCTCGCGCGCCAAGGGCATGATCGGAATCGCGAGGCCTTCCTCGAACACCTGCCGCCCGTCCGGCCCCATGCCGAGGCCGCCGATGTCGACCACGTGCACGGTGCAGGCGAAGAGCCCGACCGGCTTCCCCTTGTAGAAGCTCGGCGTCACCACGGTGATGTCGTGCAGATGGCCCGAGGTCTGCCAGGGATCGTTGGTGATGTAGTGGTCGCCCTCCTTCATGGTCTCGAGCGGATACTCCCTGAGGAAGTGCACCACCGCGTTCGCCATCGAGTTCACATGGCCGGGCGTGCCGGTCACCGCCTGGGCCAGCATCCGGCCCTCGCGGTCGAAGACGCCGGCGGAGAGATCGCCGGCCTCGCGCACCGAGGTGGAGAAGGCGGTGCGGATCATCGTCTGCGCCTGCTCCTCGACCACGGCGATGAGGCGGCTCCACATGATCTGGGTATGGATCTGGGAGAGGGCGGCGTTGGGGCGGGCGACCATGTCAGCGCTCCCGGTTGCGGGTGAGTTCAATATAGCCGAAGCCGTCGATCGCCGCGTCGAAGAGCGGGCTCACCACGGTGGAGGTCTCGTCCTCGGCGATGACGGCGGGTCCCTTGATCCGGGCGCCGGGCGCCAGATCCGGCCGCCAGTAGATCGGCACGTCCAGGAACTCGCCGCGGTTGGGATCGAAGACCTTGCGGCGCGATTTCGGCTTGGGCTCCGAGGCTTTGAGCTTCGCCGGCGTCGCCAGGCTGCCTTCCGCCGGCGCGCTCACCGCCACCACCCAGCTCAGGATCTCGATGTCGACGCCGGGGATCGAGCGGCCGTAGAGCCGGCGATAGGCGCTCTCGAAGATCTCGGTCAGCGCCGCGCGATCCTCGGCCTTGAACTCGCGCACCGGCAAGGTGACCGCGATCTCGTGGCCCTGGCCGCGGTAGCGCATGAAGGCGGAGCGCTGCTCGCTGAGCGGCGCCTCGGGCGCGCCCTGGCGCACGATCGCCTCCGCCTCGGCGCGCATCTCCTTGAGGAGGCGGTTGACCGCCGCCGCGTCGAGGCTGCCGATCCGCTCCACATGGCTGCGCACGATCTCGTAGGCGACCGGCGCCCGGAGGAAGCCCACCGCCGAGCCGACGCCGGCATTGGCGGGGATCAGCACGCGGCGCATGCCGAGCTTCTCGGCCACCCGCGACGCGTGCAGCGGCGCGGCGCCGCCGAAGGCGATCAAGGTGCGGCCGCGCACGTCCTTGCCGCTCTCGATCGCATGTACGCGGGCGGCGTTCGCCATGTTCTCGTCCACCATCTCGCTGATGCCGAGCGCAGCGAGCTCGGCGGCAAGGTCGAGGCGCTGGCCGATGCGCTCGACCATGGCCGCTTTCGAGCCCTCGACGTCGAGGCTGATGTCGCCGCCGGAGAAGGTCGCGGGGTCGATGCGGCCCAGCACGACGTCGGCGTCGGTGACCGTGGGCTCGGTGCCGCCGCGGCCGTAGCAGACCGGGCCCGGCTCCGAGCCCGCGCTCTCGGGCCCGACGGCGATGCGGCCGAGCGCGTCGAGCTTGGCGATCGAGCCGCCGCCGGCGCCGATCTCCACCATCTCGATGACGGGGATGCGGAGTGGCAGGCCGCTGCCGCGCAGGAAGCGGTAGATGCGCGCCACCTCGAAGAAGCGGCTGGTCTGCGGCTGCGCGTTGTCGATGAGGCAGATCTTGGCGGTGGTGCCGCCCATGTCGAAGGAGATCACCTGGTCGAGGCCGCCCTGCTTGGCGATCCGGCTGGCGAAGATGGCGCCGCCGGCGGGGCCGCTCTCGACGAGGCGCACCGGGAAGCGGATCGCGGTCTCCACCGTGGTGACGCCGCCGCCCGAGGTCATCAGAAAGAGCGGGCAGCGGAAGCCCGCGCGCTTCAGCTCGCTCTCGAGCTTGGTGAGATAGCGCCCCATCAGCGGCTGCACATAGGCGTTGGCGCAGGCGGTGGAGAAGCGCTCGTATTCCCGCATTTCCGGCGACACTTCCGACGAGAGGGTCACCGTCACCTTGGGCAAGCGCCTGGCGATCGCCTCGCCGACGCGGCGCTCGTGCTCGCCGTTGGTGAAGCTGTGCAGGAAGCCCACCGCCACCGCCTCGACCTCCTGCGTCTCCAGCGCATCGATGGCGCGCTCGACGCTCGCGGCGTCGAGCGCTGTCAGCACGCGGCCGCGCGCGTCGGTCCGCTCGCGAACCGGCAAGCGCAGCCGGCGCGGCACCAGCGGCGGCGGCAGGTCGATGTTGACGTCGTACTGCTCGAAGCGGTTCTCGTGCCGGATCTCCAGCACGTCGCGGAAGCCCTCGGTGGTGAGGAGCGCGGTCCGCGCGCCCTTGCGCTCGATGAGCGCGTTGGTGGCGAGCGTGGTGCCGTGAATGATCAGGCTCACCTGCGCCGGCTGGATCGCCGCGTCGGCGATGACGGCGCGCACCGCCGCCAGCACGCCTTCCTCGGGCGCCCGCGGCGTGGTCAGGATCTTGGCGGTGAAGCGCCGCTCGCCGAGCTCGAGGGCGACGTCGGTGAAGGTGCCGCCGATATCGACGCCGAGGCGGGCTTGCGGTGCGGATGATGTCACGGGAGGGGACCTGAGGCAGACCGAACGGAAGGAGAAGTCCTAGGGGCGGGCGCGGCAGGGTGTCAACCGCGCCTCTCCACTATTTCCTGGCGCCGCGATACCAGTCGAGGATCTGCTCGCCGGTCCAGAACGCGACGCCGGGATGCCGGCTCGCATATTCGAGGAAGGCCTCGAGATAGCGGATGCGGTGCGGCACGCCGGAAATGTAGGGATGGATGGCGAAGGAGAGGATCTTGGCGCGCTCGGCGCCCTCGACGTAGAGGCGATCGAACTGGTCGGTGGCGCGCGTCAGGAACTCCTCCGCCCGGTGATGCTGCACGATCATCATGGGGATGTCGTTGAGCTCCACCGTGTAGGGCAGCGTCACCAGCGGCCCGTGCTTGGTGCGGATCTCCGTCGGCTCGTCGTCATAGACCCAGTCGCCGATGTACTGGACGCCGGCGGCGGCGAGCAGGTCGGGCGTGTCGTAGGTCTGGGTCAAGCCGGGGCCGAGCCAGCCGACCGGCCGCCGGCCGGTGAACGCTTCCAGCGTAGAGAGGGAGCGCTCGATCAGCTCCGCCTGGTCCTCCACCGCGTGGATCGGCATCTGCACGAAGCTGTGCCCCATGAACTCCCACTGCCGCTCCCGGCAGGCGGAGGCGACCCGGTGGTAGTCCTCGGTCACCCTTGCATTGATCGAGAGGGTGGGGCGGATGCCGAAGCGGTCGAAGGCATCGATGAAGCGCCAGATGCCGACCCGCATCCCGTACTCGTGCCAGCTCCAGTTCGGCACGTCCGGCGTGACCGCGACACCCGTCGGCGCCGGCAGCACCTGGCGCGCCATCGGGCGCTCGATCTCCCAGACCTCGAGGTTGACGATCGGCCAGAC
>DATKPX010000450.1:0-7721 GCA_035523855.1 Allostellaceae bacterium | reverse complement strand
GCCGAGCCAGCGGCTGGCATGGGGTGGCGACGCGATCACGGCCGGGCGATCTGCTATGCTCGCAGCAAATAGGCGATGGGGGGATCGATGCGATGGAAGACGGGCCTCGCGTTGAGCGTGGCGCTGACGATGGGTACCCAGGGGGCGGGCGCCGCCGAGGAAATTCCGCAGGCGGTGATCGCCGCGCATTTCCCGGCCATGGCGGCGCTCTCGGACCAGGCGATGCCGGAGATCCTGGCGCTGGAGGCGCGCCTCGACAAGGCGGAGATCGACGGCGCCGACACCTCCTGCGTCCGGCAGGGCCTGATCGAGCTGCGCTGGCGGCTGGAATCGACCGGCGACGCCGAGGCCGCGAAGGCGACGCTGCAGAAGGTGCGCGACTGGGCGGCGATGCCGGCGCCGCCCACCGCCCATGCCCAGGATGCCGAGGGGAGCTGGGGCATCTGCACCGAGCCCTGGTTCCTCAAGCTCGACGCCTCCGCCGATCCGCTGCTGCAGACGGTGCCGGATCCCGACGCGGCGCCGCCGCGCTTTCTCGATCGCGTCAACGATCCCGACCGGCTCAAGGCCTATCTCGACTCGCTGCTGGTCTCGCGCCCGGCCGAGGACGGCATCGATCGCCGCAAGGAGCTCAACTTCGCCACCGCCGATCTCCTGCGCCTCATCATCCGCCATCGTCCCGCCAACTATGCCTGGGATCCGCGGACGGAGCCGGTGATCCGCCGGTTCATCGCGGAGTGGCAGGATCCCGTGACCGGCTTCTTCGGCGAGAGCTACGAGGTCAACGGCCGGCGCTATCGCAGCACCGATCTCAGCCTCACCTTCCACATGGCGAGCTATCTCGGCGGCAAGATCGGCCATTGGCCGGAGATCACCGATACGCTGCTGCGGATCCGCGACGACCGCTATCCCGACGGCTGGCTCGATCCCGAAGGCATGACCAGCCACAACAACTACGACGTGGTGACGCTGTTCCGCTTCGCCTGGCCCGAGATGCGGCCGGAGCAGCGCGAGCGGGCGGCGGCGGAGATCAGGCGCATGACCGACTGGTGCCTCGGCACCGCGATCGCGCCGGACGGCACGGTGGTGGCGCGCGCGGTCGGCGAATCACTGCCGAACAGCTATTACTTCACCCTCGCCTTCCTCGACGTCGTCGGCTACTTCGACCCCAAGACCCGCTTCTGGACCGACGTGCCGTTCACCGGCGTCGCGGCGATGACCGAGAAGCTGAAGGCGCGCGTCCATGCCCTCGATCAACAGGATCCGATGACGAAATGGGCGCTGGAGCGGTTTCCCGCGCCGTAGATATCGGACGCCGGCGGCGATCAGACGCCGCGCAGGCGGACCAGATCACGGGAGCCGCGGGCGCGGCTCTCGCCGCCGGGGATGACGCGGATGGCGAGGCGCTGCAGGCGATGCGGAGGCTCCGCCTGATGCGTCGCCGCGTCGCCGGGAATGCAGAGCTCCGCCAGCGAGCACATGCGGCAGAGATCGCGCGAGCCGCCGTGGCAGCCGGTGACGTCGATGCAGGCCTGCCGCAGGCTGCGCGGCGGCGCCAGGAGATAGGGACTGACTTCGAGCTTCTCGATCATGAACTTCCCCCCTCCCGCTCGGCTCCCGAGCTCCGGGACAGCATGGGCCTGCAACCCCTGCGTTCGCTGTGAGCCATCTCACAGCGAACGGCTATTAACCCTACTTGCGCGCCGCCAGCGCGCTCAGCGCGTCGTGGACGGCACGGTCGATGATCAGGCCTTCGAGGCGCGCCTTCTCGCGATGACGAAAGGCGCGCTCGGAGGGAATGCGGATCTCCGCGACGCCTTCCTGGCGCGGCGTCGCCTTGACGCGCTCGATGAGGCCGTCCAGCTCGCGCTTGAACTCGTCGAGCGGCACCAGCAGGTCGGGCTTGATGACGATGAAGAGGCAGCCGTTGTCGTGATCGAGATCGCGCGCCGAGCCGGCGAGCACGCCCAGCGCCTGCACCATGAGCGCGAGGCCGAAGCCCTTGTAGCCGGCGAAGGGCAGCAACGCGCCGCCGCGCGCCGCGGCGGGATCGCGCGTCACCTTGCCGGCGGCATCCACCGCCACGTTCTCCGGCAGCAGCTGACCGAGCCGCTCGCGGAACTGCAGCTCGGTGAACATGAAGGCGGAGGTGCCCATGTCGAACACCAGCGGGCCGCGCCCGCCCGGCAGGCCGAAGGCGATCGGGTTGGTGCCGAGCGCCGGCCGCGTGCCGCCGAGCGGCGCCACCAGCCGGCTCGCCGAGGCGGTGTGCAAGCCGACGAGATCGGCGCGCGCGATCATCTCAACGAAATAGGCGCCGCGCCCGCTCATCCAGGTGTTGGTGACGCCGACCACCGCCACGCCGAGCGCCGCCGCCTTGGCGATCGCCGCCTTGGCGCCATGATAGAGCGCCAGCATCCCGTTGTTGTTGCCGGCGTCGAGGAGCGCGGAGACCGCGGTCTCCCGCACCACTCTCATCGGCTGGCGCGGCAAGGCGAAGCGCTTGCTCTCGACAAGGTTAAGCAGCTTCGCGAGGCCGGAATACTCGTAGCCGCAAAGCGCGGCATCGATCACGTGGTCGGTGATGATCCAGGCTTCCTCCGCGTCGTAGCCGACGCCGCGCAGCGCCGCCTCGCCGAGCGCACGCGCGCCGTCAACGCTCAGATGCACGCGCTCGCTTGGCATTCCGTGGAGTCTCCCTGTCGGATTTCGCGTTCCTCACCCGCCCATTTCCTTACGCGCCTTCGACGCGCGCGGCAACCGGGTGAGACGCGTCGACGACGCCTCGAGTGCAGTTGCTCTCAAAAAGCCTCTGCACTACTTTCCCGCGCGTATGGTTAAAGGGGGATCGATAAAATGCAGCACGCATTCTCGCGTCTCGCCGCGATGTCGGCGCTGGCGATCGGCGTCACTCTCGGCCTCGCAGCGCCGAGCCGCGCCGATCAGCAGATGGAGCGCGGGCGCTATCTGGTAACGCTCGGCAGCTGCGGCGATTGCCATACGCCCGGCTACTTCCTCGGCAAGCCCGACATGAAGCGGGTGCTCGGCGGCTCCGATGTGGGGTTCGAGATTCCCGAGCTCGGCACCTTCGTCGGCCCCAACCTGACGCCCGACAGGGAGACCGGCCTCGGCACCTGGAGCAAGCAGCAGATCGTCGCCGCGATCACCACCGGCAAGCGGCCGGACGGGCGCGAGCTGGCGCCGATCATGCCGTGGCGGGCGTTCTCCAAGCTGAGCCGCGCCGATGCGCTGGCGATCGCCGCCTATCTGAAAAGCCTGCCGCCGGTGCAGAATCGCGTCGCCGGCCCGTTCGGCCCGAGCGACAAGCCGACGGTCTTCGTGATGAAGCTGGTGCCGCCCGCCGAGTGAGCGGCGCCGCCTCAGTTCGGGTCGACGATGACGAGCGGCAGGCTGTCGATGCTGGTGCGGGTGGGTTTGCCGGCCGGCGCCGGCTCGAGGGCGAACTGGCAGGCGAGGTAGTCGGTCGAGGTCTGGCCGGCCGCCAGGCACGCGTCATCCTCCTTCTTGCGGAGGAAGAGCTGCGCGCTCCTGTTGAGGACGGGCATGCCGCCGACGCTCTTGCCCTGGCCCTGGCCCAGCATGCAGCGGCCGTAATCCGCCGCCGAGCCGCCCTGGTCCAGCACCGATTTGCAGAGCGCCGGATTCATGTCGCTCGACCCGGAGGAACAGGCGGCCAGCAGCGCCAGAGCGCCGATCAGAGCCGTCGAACTGCGAAATCTCCGCAAGAGCCAACCATGCAGAGGACGAGCGTTCCCGGGAGGGGGCGCTTTCCGACATCAACTTAAGGGATCGCGACTCCCGCGGCAACCGGCGCGCGTGACCTTCGCGTGACTCCAGGCGCCGGGCCGGTATGATTCCAGATGACAAAGACCAAGGGAGGAACCCGGCATGGCATCCCCCGCAGCAGAGCCCTTCCGCGGCGTGTTCCCGATCGCGCCCACGCCCTTCACCGAGGCGGGGGATCTCGACCTCGATGGGCAGCGGCGCGTCCTCGACTGCATGGTCGGCCAGGGCGTCGACGGCATCTGCATTCTGGCCAATTATTCCGAGCAGTTCCTGCTCTCCGACCGCGAGCGCGACCAGCTCCTCGAGCTCTGCCTTAACCATGTTGCCGGCCGCGTGCCGGTCATCGTCACCGGCAGCCATTTCAGCACCGGGGTCGCGGCGGAGCGGGCGCGCCGGGCGAAGGCGGCGGGCGCCGCCATGCTGATGCTGATGCCGCCCTATCACGGCGCCGCGCTGCGCGCCGACGAGAAGGGCATCCTGGAACACTTCGCCCGCGTCGCCGAGGCGGCTGGGATCCCGATCATGGTGCAGGACGCGCCCTTGAGCGGCGTCACCCTCTCGGTCGCCTTCCTGGCGCGGCTCGCCCGCGAGGTGCCGGAGGTGCGCTACTTCAAGATCGAGGTGCCCGGCACCGCGGCGAAGCTCCGCGCCCTGATCGAGGCCGGCGGCGATGCCATCGCCGGCCCCTATGACGGCGAGGAATCGATCACCCTGATGGCGGATCTCGACGCCGGCGCCACCGGCACCATGCCGAGCGCCCTGCTGCCGGATCTGATCAAGCCGGTGCTCGCCCATCACCGGGCCGGCCGGCGGGACGAGGCGGCCAGCGCCTACGGCCGCATTCTGCCCCTCATCAATTACGAGAACCGCCAGTGCGGCTTGCGCGCCACCAAGACGGTGATGATGGAGGGCGGCGTCATCCGCAGCGACGCGGTGCGTCATCCGCTGGAGCGGCTGCATCCCGCCACCAAGGCCGGCCTGCTGGAGCTCGCCCGCCCGCTCAATCCGCTGGCGCTGCGCTGGGGGAAATAGCCGTGTATTTTCCCTGTAATGGGGTCGATGCTACTGGATGATCTAGAGGCGGCTGTAGTAGCGTTGTCCGCCAGGGGATAAAGCGGCGATCGCGGGATCGCGCTCGAGGGGGCAGCATGGACAGAATGACGGAGACCGCCGTCTGGGTCGCCAGCGGCGTGGCAATCTTTCTCGTCGTCTATGCCGTCATACGCATCAGCAACGTCCTTCGCTACATCCCCAACAACCAGGTCGGCATCGTCGAGAAGCTGTGGGCGGCCAAGGGCTCGATCAGCTCCGGCTTCATCGCGCTCAACGACGAGGCGGGCTATCAGCCGGAGATCCTGCGCGGCGGCCTGCATGTCTTCTTTCCCTTCACCTATCGCGTCCACAAATCCGACCTCGTCACCGTGGGACAGGGCACCATCGCCTATGTGTTCGCCCGCGACGGCGCGGCGCTCGGCTCGTCCCAGGTTCTGGCCTCCAACGACACCGAGGAGAAGTCGGATTTCCAGGACGCGCGGAAATTCCTGACCGGCGGCGGCCAGAAGGGCCCGCAGCGCAAGATCCTGCGCGAGGGCACCTATGCCATCAACACCGCGCAGTTCGCGGTGATCACCGACGAGCGCGTCTACGGCCTCGCCCTCAGCCAGCAGGAGCGCGGCATCCTCGACGCGATGAAGCAGACGATCGGCGACCGCGAGGGCTTCGCGCCCGTCGTGATCGCCGCCGGCAGCGACGTCGTCGGCATCGTCACCGTCCATGACGGTCCCTCGCTGCCGCCCGGCGAGATCATCGCGCCGGAAGTCGGCATCGACCTGCACGATCCCGGCACCTTCCACAACAACTTCCAGGAGCCGGAGAAATTCCTCACGGCGGGCGGCTTCCGCGGCCGCCAGCTTCAGGTGGTGGTCGAGGGCACCTGGTACATCAACCGCCTCTTCGCGACCATCGAGGAGGTGCCGAAGACCGTCATCCCCGTCGGCAATGTGGGCGTGGTGATCTTCTACACCGGCCCCAAGACCGCCGACGTCTCCGGCGACAGCTATCGCCACGGCGAGCTGGTGGTGAACGGCAGCCGCGGCGTCTGGAAGGATCCGCTGCTGCCGGGCAAATACGCCTTCAACACCTATGCCGGCAAGGTGGAGGTCATTCCCACCGTCAACTTCATCCTGAAATGGGTGCGCGGCGAGACCGGCGCGATGAAGCTCGACGAGAACCTGTCGGAGATCTCGCTGATCACCAAGGACGCCTTCGAGCCGACCCTGCCGCTCTCGGTGGTGATGCACATCGACTACAAGAAGGCGCCGATGATCATCCAGCGCTTCGGCGACGTGAAGAAGCTGGTGGAGCAGACGCTCGATCCCATGGTGAGCGCCTACTTCAAGAACATCGGTCAGAAGATGACGCTGATCGAGCTGCTGCAGAACCGCGCGGCGATCCAGGAGGAATCCTCGAACGAGATGAAGTCCAAGTTCGAGGCCTATTCGCTGGAGCTGCAGGAGGTGCTGATCGGCACGCCGCGCGCGTCGGTCGGCGACCAGACGATCGAGAACATCCTGATCCAGCTCCGCTCGCGCCAGGTGGCGCGCGAGCAGGTGACCACCTTCCAGGAGCAGGAGAAGGCGGCGGTGCAGGAGCGCACCCTGAACGAGGCGAAGGCGACGGCGGCGGCGCAGACCGAGCTCACGCAGTCGCTGATCCAGGTCAAGGTGCACGAGAACGAGGGCGCGGCGGCGCTGGCGCGCGCGCAGAAGGACGCGGAGACCGTGAAGGTGACGGCGGCGGCGAGCGGCGAGAAATCGCGCCTGGAAGGCCAGGGCGAGGCCGACCGGGTGCTGGCGATCGGCTCCGCCAACGCCCAGGCGACCAAGCTCTCCGTCGACGCCTATGGCGGGCCGGAGTATCGGCTTGCCGAGCAGAACTTCTCGCGGCTCGCCGATGCGCTCACCAAGATCAACCAGCCGCTGGTGCCGCAGTTCCTGATGTCCGGCGGACCCGGCCAGGAAAGCGGCGGCGGCGGCCTCATCCCCTTCGCGATGCTGAGCTCGATGTTCGGCCGCATGATGCCGGACGCGCTGGAGAAACTGAAGGAGCAGGCGCCGAAAGCCCATGGCGGCAACGGGCCGGTGCCGTAGCGCCGTCTCCCGACCGCGCGGCGGCCGTCAGGGCGCCGGCGCGGCGGTCAGCAGCAGGGAGAGCGGCTGCGCGGTCTCGGGATGGAGCGGCTCGGCAAGCGCGCGGAGCGCGTAGCCGCTTTCCCGCAGCAGGTCGAGCCAGGATCCGACGGTGCGGAAATACCAGGGCATCGGCTGCCATGCCGCGCCATCGCCGAAGCCGCGGAAATCCTCGAGGCGCCAGCCGTCGCGGTAGGGCGGTCCGGCGGCGAGCGGATGCAGGGTCTGGACCAGCAGCGCGCCGCCCGGCAAGAGGATCCGCCGGAGCGCGCGCAGCAGCGGCGCCGCGCCATCGTCCAGCAGCGCGAAATTGGCGACGACCGCGTCGAAGCCCTCGCCCGCCCGCGCCGGATCCGCCGCGATCTCCTCGTAGCTCAGGCGATGGAAGCTGCCGCCGCCCGCCTGGCGCGCCGCCTCGACCAGCGCCGGCGAGGCATCGGTGCCGATGACGAGGACGCCGCGGGCGGCGAGCGCGCGGGCAAGCCAGCCTTCGCCGCAGCCGAGATCGAGCACCCGCCGCGGCGCCAGCGCCGCCACCGCATCGACGATCGCCGCATCGGTCGCGAGCTTGCGGCTGGCGATGGCGCCGCCGCGGACGGCGGCGGCCCAGGCCGTCGCGTTGGCGTGCCAGCTCCGTTCGAGAGCGGCGCGCTCGGCGGTCTCGCGGAACGGCGATGCGTGCTTCGACGCGCTCGCTCCGCTCGCTTGCTCAGGATGAGGGGCTTT
>DATKPX010000449.1:0-5239 GCA_035523855.1 Allostellaceae bacterium | reverse complement strand
GACCGAGACGCCGGCGTTCGACGCGCCGGTGAAGCTGATGTGATTGTCGCCGTCGCCGGCGACGATGCTCATCACGTTGAGCGCGTTGTTATCGCTTTTCGCCGCGACCGAGATGGTGTCGTTGCCGTTGCCGACCCGGATGGTGCCGCGCTTGGCGTCGGTGACCGCGACCTCGGAGTCACCGTTGCCGAGGGTGATCTCGGTGTCGACGATGTTATGGACGGTGACGCTGCCGTTGACCGCGCTCTTGATCGTCACGTCCTTCATGGTGTTCCAGGCGGAGTCGTCGGTGACCGTGAGCGCGTTGTTGCTGTCGTAGGCGACCGTCATCACCGAGCCCGCCGCCACGCCCTGGATGCCCATCTGCTGGCCGCCGTAGCTGGTCGAAGTGCCGGGACCGGTCATCGGGGCGCTGAAGCTCGAGGAGAGGTCGGTCGCCGTCATGCTGTTGCTGAAGGTGACCATGGGCGCCGCGGTGGCATTGGGGTCGTGGCTGTAGGCGCGGACATAGTCGATGTTGAAATTGGCGGCGGACCAGTTGGTGCTGGCGTTCGGCGAGCCGGGAAAGCTGCCGCCCACCGCGAGGTCGAGCAGCATGTACATCGGCTTGTTCATGTCGGCGGGGGTGGCGATCTGATAGGTCTGCTGGCCGTCGAAATAGAAAGTGATGTTCTGCGCCGTCCAGTCGACGCCATAGGTGTGGAAGCCCTGGCTCGTGTTGGCATTGACGTAGGTGCCCTGGACGTAGTGGTCGTTGTTGACAGTGGTGAGGACGCCGTTGGAGACATAGCTGTTGTTGCTGCCGATCTGCTCCATGACGTCGAGCTCCGGCGGCCAGGTATTGTCCGCGGGCAGGAGCCAGAAAGCCGGCCACAGCCCTTGTCCGGACGGAACCTGGGCGCGGACCTCGAAATAGCCGTAGGTCTGGGCGAAGGAGCTCTGGGTGGTCAGCACGCCCGAGGTGTACTTGTAGCCGCCGAGATAGGGCACGTCCTGCGGCGGCGCCGGGCGCGCCGCGATCGTCAGCACGCCGTTCTGCACCGAGAAGGGATTGAGGCCGAGCGGACCGACGCCGTAGCTGCCCCAGTAATCGGGATCGACGTAGATCTCCTGCTCGTTGTTGCCCACCAGCGTGCGGGTCCCGCCGTTGAACGTCGTCTTCCAGACGTTGTGGGCGGTTGCCGCGGTGCCGGTGTTGAGGCTGAGGCTGTTGAACTCGTCGTCGAAGGTGAGATGGAGCCCAGCCTTGCTGTTCTCCACATCGACGGCGGCCGGCGTGATGTCGGAGACGTTCTTGCCGGCGAGCATCAGGGACTGCCCGCCGCCGAGATCGATGCGGACGTCGGACCCGACCTGGGTCATCGCGGCCCGCACCTCCGCGAAGCCCTGGAAGCCGTAGCCGTAGAGGTCGAGCTTGTCCTGCGCCGCGCCCGCGGTCTTGAAGCCAGTGATCCAGGTGGTGGTGCCGAGATCCCGGCTCGGCACGAAGTAGTCCGAGCCGGTGCCGGCGATCAGCACGTCGTTGCCGCCGCCGGTGGTGATCCGGTCGTTGCCGGCATTGCCGATGATGAGGTTGCTGCCGGAATTGCCGGTGGCGCTGGCGTTCGCGCTTCCCATCAGCTGCAGGTTCTCGACATTGGCGGGGAGCGTGTAGCCGCTGCCCCAGGTCTCGACGGTGTCGATGCCGGCGTTCGGCTGCTCGATCACGGTGTCGGAGGGGTCGTAGACGATGAAGGTGTCGTCGCCGGGACCGCCCACCAGCGTGACCTGGCTCGCGTTGGCGGCGAGCTGATTGTTCTTCGTGGGATCGCCCGTGAGCGTGGCGCCGGCCGTCCAGGTGGAGAGCCAGTTGTTCGGCGCCGCGCTACGCGGCAGCGTGGGAGCGGTCATTGATACCTCCATGTAAGCCTGCCGCCTGCTGCGCCTTGACGGCGGCATCAGGCATCCCGTCCTCGATCGGATCGTTGGGCGCGCGCAGCCGGTCGAGCGCCGCCGCCGCATCGCGATGGCCTTGCGAGGCGGCGCGGCGGAGCCAGGCCCTGGCGGCGGCAAGATCGCGGCCGACGCCGCGGCCCTCGGCGTAGAGCAGTCCGAGATGATGCTGGGCGATGGCATTGCCGCGCCCCGCCGCGCTCGCCAGCCAGCGCGCCGCCGCCGGCGGGTCGGCCGGAACGCCGACGCCGTTCAGATGCAGAAGGCCGAGCGCGGTCGCCGCCATCGGATTGCCGGCCGCCGCCGCGCCGGCGTAGCAGCGGGCCGCGGCGGCGGCGTCCCGGGGAACGCCGAGGCCGTTCTCGTGCAGGATGCCGAGACCGAGCGCGCCGGCGGCGTCACCCTTCGCCGCCGCCAGCCGATACCAGCGCGCCGCCTCGCCATAGTCGGTGGCGCAGCCGATGCCGCGCGCGTAGAGCATGCCGAGATTGGCCGCCGCCGGCGCCAGCCCCTGGCGCGCGGCGGCGCGCGCCCAGGCGAAGGCCGCCGCCGCATCGGGCTCCACGTCGAGACCGCGGGGATAAAGGAGGCGCGCATTGGCGCGCGCGGCATCGGTGCCCCGGCGCGCCTCGTCGAGCCAGCCCGCCGCCGGCGCGACGCCGCGGGCGCCCTGGACATAGAGGAGGCTCAGCCTGTGCTGCGCCGGCGCGTGATCGCGCTCGGCGGCGCGGATCAGGCATTCGGCCGCCGCCACCGGATCCGCCGGCACGCCGTCGCCGCGCAGCAGGCGGGCGCCGCGGCGAAACTCCGCCTCCGCGCGCCGGCGGGCGGCATAGCCGCGGCGCAATCCGCTGCCGAGCCGGGCCAGGAGCCGCTTCATGGCTCACGCATGGATTCGTCGACGTCGCGGAGCGCGCCGCTCAGGAGATAGGCGAGCACGCTGCGGCGGCCGACCCTGAGATCGGCGATCACCGGCATGCCCTGGACGAGATGGAAGTCGGCGGGCACGCCGTGCAGCCGCGGCCGGTCCAGCGTGACGTAGCCCTTGTAGTAGGGACTGACCCGCGTCCTGTCGTCGCCGTCGAGGCTGCTGAAACTGTCGGCGCTCAGCACCCGCAGATGGCCCTCGACATAGCCGTGCCGGAGATAGTCGTAGGGCACGATCTTGAGCGCGACGGCATCGCCGGGCCTGAGGAAGCCCACGTCGCGGGCATCGACGCGGACCTCGGCCTCGAGCGGCGCATCCGCCGGCACCAGGGTGAAGAGCGGCGTCGCCTCGGCGAGGACGGAGCCCACCGACAGCCTGGCGACGCGCAGCACGATCGCGTCGGTGGGGGCGCGGAGATCGATCAGATCGTGGTGCCGGCTCGCCTTGGCGAGCTGCTCCAGGGCGGTGTCGCGCTCCGTCCGCCGCTGCACCAGGGTGGTGTCGATCTGCCCCTGCCACTGGCGCAGGAAGGTCTCGCGATCGGCCCGCGCGGAATCGAGCGCATGCTCGGTCTCGACGAGCGCGCTCTTCTCGTAGTCGACATCGCGGGCGATCTCCAGCCGCCGGTTCATCGCTTCCAGGAGATTGAGCCGGCTGCCGTCGCGCATGTCGTAGAGCTTGTGCCGGATGTCCTCCAGCTCCTGCAGCACCTGCAGCTGCTCGCCGTAGCGCTCGGCGTTCTTCCGGTACTTGTCGATGGTCGCCTCGTACTGGGCGATCTTGGCGTCGAAGCCGCGCAACCGCTCGTCGTGCTCGGCCTGGCGCTGGCGCCAGAGCGCGCGCTGCATGGCGTCGTAGCGCGCCGGCAGGGCGCCGGGCGCGATCTCCCGCCCGTCGTGCTCCGCCTGCAGCCGGCCGATCTCCGCGTCCAGGCTCTCGATCTGCACCTTGATCTGCGCCACGTCGGCGGCAGCGAAGGTCGGATCGAGAGTCGCCAGGATCTGCCCGGCCTGCACGCGGTCGCCCTCGCGCGCCTTGATCGAGGTGATGATGGCGCGGTCGAGCGACTGCACCACGATGGCGGATTGCGGCGCGCCGATCTCGCCGGGCGCGCTCACCACGCGATCGACCTTGGCAAAGCCGGCGAGAACGAGCGCCAGCACGACCGCCGCCGCCGCGATCTGCAGCGTCAAGCGGGTGAGGCGCGGCTCGCCTTCCGCCAGGAGAGCGCCGGTCTCCGAGCCGAAGGCCTCGAAGGCCACCGCCGGCGCGGCGCTATCCGACCGCCAGAAGCTCATGATGCTCGCCTGCATGGCGGTTCTGCTGGTTCCAGAGGTGACGGTAGAGCTCGCAGCGCGCCAGCAGGTCGTCGTGGCGGCCGACATCGACGGCGGCGCCGCGGTCCAGCACCATGATGGCGTGGGCGCTGGTCAGCGAGGCGAGGCGATGGGAGACGATGACCAGGGTGCGCCCCCGGGCGATGCGGCGGAGGTTGGCGTTGACCACCGCCTCGCTCTCCGGATCGAGCGCGCTGGTCGCCTCGTCGAGGATCAGGAGCTTGGGATCGACCAGCAGCGCGCGGGCGATGGCGATGCGCTGGCGCTGGCCGCCGGAAAGATTGCTGGAGCCTTCCTCGATCAGCGTGTCGTAGCCCTGGGGCAGCCGCTCGATGAATTCCTCGGCGCCGGCGAGGCGCGCCGCGGCGGCGATCTGCTCCAGCCCGGCGCCGGGCCGGCTCGCCGCGATGTTGTCGCGGATCGAGCCGCTGAACAGGAAGCTGTCCTGCAGGACGACGCCCATGCTGCGCCGGACGTGATCGAGGTCGATCGCGCGCAGATCCATGCCATCGAGGCGGATCATGCCCTCGTACTGGCGATGCAGCCCCTGCAGCAGGCGGGTGATCGTGGTCTTGCCGCAGCCGCTGCGGCCCATGATCCCGAAGATGCTGCCGGCGGGCACCGTGAAGGAGAGCCGGTCGAGCGCCGGGCTGGCGGCGCCCGGATAGCGGAAGTGGACGCCCTCGAACTCGATGCCGCCCTCGAGCGGCGCATCGATGCCGCCGACGCCGCGCCCCGGCTCCGGAGTCTGGTTCACCACCGCGGCCACGGTGGCGACGGCGCGATTGGCCTCGTCGAACTGCTGGATCAGGTGGGCGAGCTGCACCAGCGGCTGCGCCACCCGCTGCGCCAGGATGCCGAACGCCATCAGGGTGCCGAGATAGACCGGATCGCCCGAGGTGATCGCCGAGTAGGCGGCGAGCGCGATGACGCCCGAGGTCATCAGCTTCTCCAGCGGCGACACCAGGGTCTGCGCGACGTTGGCGAGGGCGCCGGCCTCGCGCCGGCGCCGCGCCGCGGCGGCGACGTGGCGATCCCAGCC
>DATKPX010000448.1:0-3875 GCA_035523855.1 Allostellaceae bacterium | reverse complement strand
GTGAGGGCGGCTCCGGCGGCGCCATCGCGCTCGCCGCCGGCAATCGCGTGCTCATGCTGGAGCATGCGATCTACTCCGTGATCTCGCCCGAGGGCTGCGCCTCGATCCTGTGGCGGAGCGGCGAGAAGGCGCAGGAGGCGGCCGAGGCGCTGAAGATCACCGCGCAGGACCTGGCGCGGCTGGGCGTCATCGACGAGGTGGTGCCGGAGCCCCTGGGCGGCGCCCACCGCGAGCCGCAGAGCGCCATCGCCGCCGCCGGCGCCACCACCGAGGCGGCGCTGCGGCCGCTGCTCGGTCTCGAGGGCGACAGGCTGCGCGAGCAGCGGCGCGAGAAGTTCCTGGCGATGGGCACCACCGGCCTCTGATCGCGTGGCGGTTGCTACTGGCGCCGGGCGGCGGGCTCCCTATATAGAGGGCGCCGCCCCCAGCCCGATTTGGACGAGGCACCATGACCCCCCAGGAACAGCAACTCATCAGCCAGCTTTTCGAGCGGCTTAAGGCCGCGCCGCGCCAGGCCAAGGATGCCGACGCGGACGCGCTCATCCGCCGCGGCGTCGCCGAGCAGCCGGATGCCCCCTATCTGCTGACCCAGACGGTGCTGATCCAGGACATGGCGCTCGCCAATGCCCAGTCGCGCATCGCCGAGCTCGAGCAGCAGGTGGAGGCCGCCAAGGCCGCGCCGCCGGCCGCCCCCACCAGCTTCCTCGGCAGCCTGCTCGGCCGCGGCAGCGTGCCGGCCGCCGGCGCGCGCCAGCCGCAGGCGCAGCCGCCCGCTCAGCCCCAGCAGCAGATGGCACCGCCGGTGCAGCCCGCGCCCGCCTGGGGCGCCGGCCCGCAGCCGATGATGGGCTCCCCCTGGGGCGGCGGCGGTGGCTCCGGCTTCCTGCGCTCGGCGGCGGCGACCGCGCTCGGCGTCGCCGGCGGCGAGCTGCTGTTCCAGGGCGTGCGCTCGATGTTCGGATCGTCCTTCGGCGGCGGCTACGGCATCGCGCAGCAGCCGTCGATCAGCGAGACGGTGGTGAACAACTATTACGGCGACGACAGCGGCAGCGGCCAGAGCCAGGCCGATTACGCCAGCGGCAGCGGCTCGGACACCGACAACGTCGTGCCCGCCGATTACGACCCCGGCCAGGATTCAAGCCAGGACTACGGCGACAGCGGCTCCGATTTCAGCGACAGCGGTTCCGGCTTCGGCGGCGACGACAGCACCGGCATCTGACGGTCGAGCCGCGCGCAAACGAAAGAGCGTGATCCGCGGGGATCACGCTCTTTCTTTATCGGACTTGTCGGCTCAGACGATCTCCGGCGGGCGGAGGCTGTAGCCGGCGCCGCGCACGGTGTGCAGAAGCGGCGGCGAGAAGTCGCGGTCGATCTTCTGCCGGAGCCGGCTCACATGCACGTCGATCACGTTGGTCTGCGGATCGAAATGATGGTCCCAGACCTTTTCGAGCAGCATCGTGCGCGTCACGATGTGGCCGGCGTTGCGCATGAGATATTCCAGCAGCCGGAATTCCCGCGGCAGCAGGTCGATCGCCTGGCCGGCGCGCGTCACCGTCCGCTTCAAGAGGTCCATCTCGAGATCCGCCACCTTGAGCCGCGTCTCGGTGACGGAATGGCTGCGCCGGTTGAGCGCCTCCAGCCGCGCCAGCAGCTCGGAGAGCGCGAAGGGCTTCGACAGGTAGTCGTCGCAGCCGGCGCGTAACCCCTCGACGCGGTTCTCGACATCGCCGAGCGCGCTCAGGATCAGCACCGGCGTCTCGTCCTTGCGCGCGCGCAGCTCCGCCAGGATGGAGAGGCCGTCGAGGCCCGGCAGCATGCGGTCGATCACCATGGCGTCGAAGCTGCCGCTGGTAGCCTGCGCCAGGCCGAGGCGGCCGTCCGCCGCCACGTTCACCTGGTGACCGCTCTCGGTGAGGCCCTTCAGGAGGTAGGCCGCGGCTTCGTCGTCGTCCTCGATCAGCAGTATTTTCATTGCCCTGGTTCCCGACCGGCCAGCCGCCGGCGCGCTCCCCGCGGAGCCCGCCGGCGGCTTTCCCTGTGCGTCCATCACCCGTTGTCCGACTGGCCCGACCACGCCACGAAGGCGTTGATGCCGTGCCGGTTGATCTGCAGCAGAAGGTTCTTCTTTCCGGACTCCGCGGCCTTCAGCTTGCTGGCCGCGTCCTGGGTGGACGTCACCGGCTGCTGGTTGACCGAGACGATGACGTCGCCGGGCTGCAGGTCGACGTCCGCGAGCGGGCTCGAATCTGCGATGCCGCTCACCACCACGCCCTTGACGTGGGAGGGCACCTTGAGCTGCTTGCGCAGCTCCGGCGTCAGCGGCTGCAGCTTGAGTCCGAGGGCGCTCGCGCGCTCCGGCTTCGCCGCCGGCTGCTGCTGATCGTTGTCGTTGGAGGCGAGCTTCTCCAGGTTCGCCGGCTGCTCGACGATGGTGGTGTCGAGGGTCATCTCCTTGCCCTGGCGATTGACCTGTACCTTCGCCTTGGTGCCGACCGCCGTCTCCGCCACCATGATCGGCAGATCGCGCAGCTTCTGGATCTCGTGACCATTGAAGCTCTCGATGACGTCGCCCTGCTTGAAGCCGGCTTTCTCCGCCGGGCTGCCTTTGGTCACGTCGGCGACGAGCGCGCCGTGGTCGTTCGGCAGGCTCATGCTCTTGGCGATCGCCGGCGTCACCTCCTGGATCTGCACGCCGAGCCAGCCGCGGCTCACCTTGCCGTGCTCGCGCAGCTGGTCGATCACCGGCTTCGCCAGGTTCGAGGGGATCGCGAAGCCGATGCCGACGCTGCCGCCGTTGGGCGAGTAGATCGCGGTGTTGATGCCGATCACCTCGCCCTTGAGGTTGAAGGTCGGGCCGCCGGAGTTGCCGCGGTTGATGGGGGCGTCGATCTGCAGGAAGTTGTCGTAGGGGCCGGAGTGGATGTCGCGGCCCTGGGCCGAGACGATGCCGGCGCTGACGGTGCCGCCGAGGCCGAAGGGATTGCCGACCGCCACCACCCAGTCGCCCACCTGCTCGGCGCTGCTGTTGCCGAAGGCGACGTAGGGGAGGGGATGATCGACGGAGATCTTGAGGAGGGCGAGGTCGGTCTTGGCGTCGCGGCCGACGATCTTCGCGGGATGCCGCGTGCCGTCCTGGAACACGACCGTCACCTTCTCGGAGCCGTCCACCACGTGGTTGTTGGTGACGACGTAGCCGGCGGGATCGATGATGAAGCCGGAGCCCAGCGCCATCTGCTGGCGGTGCGGCGCCGGCGTGCTGTCATCCTCGGATCTCTGGTTCTGGAAGAACTTGCGCAGGAATTCGTCGAAGGGCGAGCCCGGCGGGAAATTCTGGAACGGGCCCGGTCCCATCTCCGGTCCGCCGTCGGACTGGTCGCCCGATTTCTCCACCACGGAGATGTTCACCACCGCGGGCATCACCTGCTTGACCAGCGGCGAGAGGCTCGGCATCGCCACGAGCTCGCTGCCCGATGCCGTCGCGGCATGAGCCAGCGGCAAGCCACTGACCGGCGCGAGGACAAGGGTGAGGGCGGTTCCGGCGGCAAGCGCGGCGATCCGCGCCCGGTGCGCCATTCTTGCGGCGCCGCCGGTTTTCGGTGAATTCGCTGAAATCATCGCTGTGACTCCCTGGTAGGACGATGCTGGCGCGGCGGTGCGTATCGCGACCATCCGCATGCCGCCTTATCTGGCATCGTCCGCATTACGCGTCGATTTCCCGCGGCTTAAATCTGCTTTAGCCGGTGGCGGCGAGGCCGGGAGGCGGGCGCCTCCCGGCATTCCCCGGGGCGTCACTTCATCGCCACCCGCGGCCAATTGTCGGGCGATATCCAGACTGTCTGCAGCCGGCTGTTGTCGATCACGAACACCTCGTAGCC
>DATKPX010000447.1:0-4406 GCA_035523855.1 Allostellaceae bacterium | reverse complement strand
GACCGTAGGGAGCGCGTCGAAGGACGCACGCCGCCTGTCCGCCGCGCGCTTCTCCGTGCCTCGGCGGTCAATCAAGCTTCTTGAAAGGGGAGTGAGACGATGAAGACCTGGATCCGCTTTCCTCGCGTCGAGGGCGTGGCGTCGCGGCAGGCGCATACGGATCTGCCCGCCGGCACCTATGAGCGCGAGCTCGGCAAGGAGGGCTTCTTCGGGCCGGCGACGCAGATGTATCACGCGCATCCGCCGACCGGCTGGACCAGCTGGGAGGGGCCGCTCAGGCCGCGCGCCTTCGATCTCACCAAGCTCAACGGCATCGCCGCATCGCCCTGGGAGGCGGACGAGGTGCTCTCGAACGCGCATCTCCGCTATCGGCAATGGCGGACGGCGGGGAAGATGGACCATCTCGTCCGCAACGCCGACGGCGACGAGCTGCTCTTCGTGCATGAGGGCAGCGGCGCTCTCTTCTGCGACTGGGGCCATCTCAAGTTCCGCGACGGCGACTACATCGTGCTGCCGCGCGGCGCCCAGTGGCGGGTCGAGTGCGACGGCGCCGCCACCTTGCTGCTGATCGAGGCGACCGGCGGCGGCTACAGCCTGCCGGAGAAGGGGCTGGTGGGAACCCATGCGATCTTCGATCCCGCCATGCTGGACGTGCCGGCGATCGACGATGCGTTCAAGGCGCAGCAGACGCCCAAGGGCAAGCGCGATGAGTGGCGCGTCCGCGTCAAGCGCCGCAACGCGCTCAGCACCATCACCTATGCCTTCAACCCGCTCGACGCTGTCGGCTGGCATGGCGATCTCGCGCCGGTGCGGCTCAACTGGCGCGACATCCGTCCGCTGATGAGCCATCGCGCCCACCTGCCGCCCTCGGCGCATACCACCTTCCTTGCCGACCGCTTCGTCGTCTGCACCTTCGTGCCGCGGCCCTTCGAGAGCGATCCCGGCGCGCTCAAGGTGCCGTTCTTCCATTCGAACGACGATTTCGACGAGGTGATCTTCTATCACCGCGGCAACTTCTTCTCCCGGGACAACATCCATGCGGGGATGGTGACCCTGCATCCCGGCGGCTTCCCGCACGGGCCGCACCCGAAGGCGCTCGCCGGCGCCTTGGCACCGAAGAAGGGCGAGACCGACGAGGTCGCGGTGATGCTGGACGCCCGCGACGCCCTCGATATCGGCCGCCTGCCGCAAGGGGTGGAGGACGTCGAGTACGTGAATTCCTGGCGCGCCGAGGCGCCGTGAAGCTCGCGAGCCTGAAGCGCGGCGGGCGCGACGGCACCCTCGTCGTGGTGAGCCGCGATCTCCGCCGCTGCGTCGCGGTGCCCGAGGCGGCGGCGACGCTGCAGCGGGCCCTCGACGACTGGCCGCGTGTTGAGCCTGCTCTCCGCGCCGTCGCGGCGCGGCTCGAGGAAGGGAAGGTCTCCAGCGCCGAGCCTTTCGATCCCGCGCTCGCGGCGGCGCCGCTGCCGCGCGCCTATCAGTGGCTCGACGGCTCCGCCTATCTCTATCACGTCGAGCTCGTGCGCAAGGCACGGAAGGCGGAGATGCCGCCGAGCTTCTACAGCGATCCCCTGATGTATCAGGGCGGCTCCGACAGCTTCATCGGGCCGACCGACGACATAATCGCCGGCGACGAGGCCTGGGGCATCGATTTCGAGAGCGAGGTCGCCGTCATCACCGACGACGTGCCCATGGGCGCCTCGCCCGCCGAGGCCGCCGGCCACATCAAGCTGCTGATGCTGGTCAACGACGTGAGCCTGCGCAACCTGATCCCGACCGAGCTCGGCAAGGGCTTCGGCTTCGTGCAGGGGAAGCCCGCCACCGCCTTCTCGCCGGTGGCGGTGACGCCGGAGGAGCTGGGATCCGCCTGGGACGGACGCAAGGCGAGCCTGCCGCTGGTGAGCTCCCTCAACGGCGCGCGCTTCGGCAGCCCGAATGCGGGCGCCGACATGAATTTCGATTTCCCGACCCTGATCGCCCACGCTGCGCGCACCCGCGAGCTGGAGGCGGGTACCATCGTCGGCTCCGGCACCGTCTCCAACCGCGATCCCGCCGCCGGCTCCGCCTGCCTCGCCGAGCGGCGGATGATCGAGACGATCGAGCAGGGCGCGCCGAAGACGCCCTTCCTCAAATTCGGCGACCGCGTGCGGATCGAGATGCTGGCTGCCGATGGCGGCTCGATCTTCGGCGCCATCGAGCAGAAAGTGGTGCGCCAGCAGCCGCGGTTGTGACGCCGGGCGTGCCGCTCTAAGCTTGCGGCAAGCAAAATCTCGCCGGCGGCGAGGGGGAGGCGACATGAAGCTCTACGGCTATTTCCGGTCCTCGGCGGCGTTCCGGGTGCGCATCGCGCTCAATCTCAAGGGGCTGCCTTACGGCCAGCACTCGATCCATCTCCGCCGCAACGAGCAGTCGGCGCCGGACTATCTCAAGCTCAACCCGCAGGCCCTGGTGCCGACGCTGGTGGATGGCGGCAAGATCGTCACGCAGTCGCTGGCGATCATCGACTATCTCGAGGAGACGCATCCGGCGCCGGCGCTGCTGCCGCAGGGTCCGCTGGAGCGCGCCCGCGTGCGCTCGATCGCGCAGATGATCGCCTGCGACATTCATCCGATCGATAATCTGCGCGTGCTGCGCTATCTCGGCAATCCGCTCGGCCACGACGAGAAGACCGTCGAGGCCTGGTTCAATCACTGGATCAAGCTCGGCTTCGACGCGATCGAGCAGCGTCTCGTGGGCGAGAAGGAGACCGGCCGCTTCTGCCACGGCGACGCGCCGGGCCTCGCCGACTGCTGCCTGGTGCCGCAGGTCTTCAACGCCCAGCGCCACAAGAGCTTCGACTTCAGGCCCTATCCGACGATCATGCGGATCTTCGACGCCTGCCTGGCGGTGCCCGCCTTCGACCGCGCGGTGCCGGCGAAGCAGCCGGACGCGGAAGCCGGCTAAAGCAGCAGGTCGAGCAGCGGCCGGAGATCCGGGAATTCGTGATCCGGCGCCGGCACGCCCTCGGCGCGCGCGAGGCCGCGGCGGTTGATCCAGGCGATCTCGAACCCGAGCGGCTTGCCGCCGACGAGGTCGGTGTGCTGCGACTGGCCGGAGTGGAAGATCGCTGCCACCGGCAGGCCGGATGACCGCAGGAGGTATTTGAAGAGGGTGCCGTCGGGCTTGTAGCCGCGGGCGCGCTCGGCCGTGCAGACGAGATCGAAGGTGCGGCCGAGCCGCGTGCGCGCCAGCAGGTCGTCGTCGATGTTGGAGATGACGGCGAGCCGGTAGCGCTCGGCGAGGCGGTCGAGCACCGCGTCCACATCGGCAAAGCGCGGGAAGCGCGCGAAGGCGTCGAAATAGAGCTCGATCAGGTCGGGATCGCCGGCGAGCTTGAAATGCGCGAGGCTTGCCGCCAGCGACTGCCGGCAGATTTCGCGATAGGAGCGGTAGGGCTCCCGGTACCGCCGCATGTTGCCATGCTCCCAATGCTCCCAGAACTGCAGCGGATCGATCTCGGCGCCGCCGCAACGGCTGAGGATCGTCGCAAACGCCGCGCGCGAGCCCTGGCGCACGTCCACCAGCGTGCCGAAGACGTCGAAGGAGAGAAGCTGGGGTGGGGTCGTTCTTGGCATCTCGATCTTGTCTGGGGCGAGGATCATGCGTCCTTCGACGCGCTTCGCTTGCTCAGGATGAGGACGATAGGAGTTGCCATGAAGAAGAGTTCCTCATCCTGAGCAAGCGAGCGGAGCGAGCGCGTCGAAGGACGCACCATCGTCGTTCCGCGCGCAAACAAAAAAAGGGGCCGCGGCGAACCGCGGCCCCAGTGTGCCTAAGCCAAGCGTCGATTGGCTTAGAAGTCCATGCCGCCCATGCCGCCGTGGTCGTGACCACCGGGCATCGCCGCCGATTTCTTCTCCGGCTTCTCGCCCACCATCGCCTCGGTGGTGATCAGCAGGCCGGCGACGGACGAGGCGTCCTGCAGGGCGGTGCGCACCACCTTCGTCGGGTCGATGATGCCGGCCTTGATCATGTTCTTGTACTCGCCGGTCTGGGCATCGAAGCCCAGGTTGGTGTCGTTGCTCTCGAGGAGCTTGCCGACGACGACGGAGCCGTCGGAGCCGGCGTTCTCGGCGATCTGCCGCGCCGGCGACTGCAGCGCGCGGCGGACGATGTCGATGCCGACCTTCTGGTCGTCGTTCTCGGCCTTCACCTTGGAGAGCGCCTTGATCGCGTAGAGGAGAGCGGCGCCGCCACCGGCGACGACGCCTTCCTCGACCGCCGCACGGGTCGCGTGCATGGCGTCGTCAACGCGGTCCTTGCGCTCCTTCACCTCGACCTCGGTCGCGCCGCCGACCCGGATCACCGCAACGCCGCCGGCGAGCTTCGCCAGACGCTCCTGCAGCTTCTCCCGGTCGTAGTCCGAG
>DATKPX010000446.1:0-7158 GCA_035523855.1 Allostellaceae bacterium | reverse complement strand
CGCCCGACTTCCAGGTCACCACGCGGGACGGCAAGCCCATCCACCTCGCCGATCTCAAGGGAAGGCCGGTGCTGATCAACCTCTGGGCCACCTGGTGCGGCCCTTGCATCGCCGAGATGCCGTCACTCGACCGGCTTGCTGCCGAGCGCGCGGGCACGCCGCTGGCAGTGATGGCGATCTCCGAGGATCGCAAGGGCGAAGCCGCCGTCGGCCCCTTCGTCGACAGCCACGATGTCGGCAAGCTGCCGATCTTCCTCGACCCCAAGAGCGAGGTCGCCCATGCCTTCGGCATCGAGGCGATCCCCACCACCATCCTGATCGACCGGCAGGGCCGCGAGGTCGGCCGGCTGCTGGGGCCCGCGGCCTGGGATGGTCCCGCCGCGCGACGCCTCATCGACCGCCTGCTGTCGCCGAAACCGCCGGAAAGCTGGAGCGCGGAGAACTGAGCGTCACGGCCGCGCCGCGAGCGCGCGGCGCAGGAACTCGCCGCCGCGCGTCAGCCCCACCTCGTCGATGCTGTGGCCGAGACCCGGCCGGGTCAGCGTCTCGACGGGAACGCCGAGCGCCTTGAGCGAGGTCTCGGCCATGGCGAGCGACTCGAAGGGCACGATCTCGTCGGCGGTGCCGTGCAGCAGCAGCACCGGCGGCTTGGAGCGGATCTCGCTTTTCAAATCCTCGCCGCCGATGAGCCGGCCGGAATATCCGAGGATTCCCGCCAGCGGCTTCTGCCGGCGCAGCCCGACATGGAGCGACATCATGGTGCCCTGGGAGAATCCGACCAGGGCGAGCCGGCTCGCGTCGAGGCCGCGCGCCTTCAAGGCGTCGTCGAGAAATCCGTCGAGGATCGGCGCCGCCGCCCGCACGCCGGCGAGGACGGCATCGGGATCGCGGTCCTGGAAGCTGAACCACTGGCGGCCGAAGGGCGCCATGTCGCAGGGGAAGGGCGCGTGCGGCGACAGGAATTCCGCCTCGGGAATGAGCGGCGCCCAATAGGGCGCAAGGCCGATCAGGTCGTTGCCGTCGGCGCCGAGGCCATGCAGCAGCACGATCAGCGATGTCGGCTTGCCGCCCGCGAGCGGCGGCCGGCTCGGTCCCTCGATATTGATCAGCATGGCGCGGGCGTCTCCGATCTCCGGTGTCTGACGGCAGCGAGGCATAGACGAGGCGGGCGCTCGTGTCACGCGCCGGCTCGCTGCTATGGTGTCGCGCCGTGAGTGCCCCTGTCGTCACCCGCTTCGCGCCCAGCCCCACCGGCTATCTGCACCTGGGCCACGCCCATGCGGCGCTCTTCGCCTGGGAAAAGGCCCGCGCAGACGGCGGCCGCTTCCTGCTGCGCATCGAGGACATCGATCGCGCCCGCTGTCGACCGGAGTTCGCGGCCGCGCTCCTCGAGGACCTGGCCTGGCTCGGGCTCGGCTGGGAGGAGCCGGTGCGCCGGCAGTCCGAGCATTTCGACGACTATCGCCGGGCGCTCGACCGGCTGCGGGATGAGGGGCTGCTCTATCCCTGCTTCTGCACCCGCGCCGAAATCCAGGCGGAGATCGCCCGGGCGGGCGCCGCGCCCCATGGCAGTGACGGGCCGCTCTATCCCGGCACCTGTCGGGCCGTGAGCGCGGTCGAGCGGCAGCGGCGGATCGAGAGCGGCGCCCCCTACGCGCTCCGCCTCGATGCCGCGCGGGCGGCGGAGCGGGTGGGGCCGCTCTTCTGGGAGGACGCTGTCGCCGGCCGCGTCCGCGCCGATGCCGCACGCCACGGCGACGTGGTGCTGGCGCGCAAGGAGACGCCGGCGAGCTATCACCTGGCGGTCACCGTCGACGATGCGCTGCAGGGCGTGACGCTGGTCACCCGCGGCGAGGATCTCTTCGAGGCCACTCACGTGCATCGCCTGCTGCAGGCGCTGCTCGGCCTGCCGACGCCGCGCTACTGGCATCACCGGCTGCTACTCGACGCGACGGGCCGCCGGCTCGCCAAGCGCGACCGGGCGCAGACGCTGCGCGCCTTGCGGGCGGGCGGCGCGAAACCCGAGGAAGCCCGCGCGATGGCCGGCTTCCCCGCGACCAGCGCTCAGTAGTCGCCGCCCCGGTGGAGGCCGATCACGAGGGCGAGATAGTCCGGGTCCTCCGGGGTCAGCAGCCCATGCCGGAGGGCGAAGTCGATTACCGTCAGCGTGACGTTGAACTTGAAATCGTCGGTGTCGCGCACGCGCTCCAGGACCTCGCGCGCCGCCATCCGCGCGAACTCGACGATCTCGCCGTCGGTGTTGATCGGCTCGAATGCGGCGGGTACTTCGAGGTCGTAGAGGAAGAGCACGTCGTCCCGCAGCCCCTGCGGCACTTCCATCTTGTAGCTGACGGCGCCGACGGCGTGCGCCTTGGCGATCAGCGCCGTGGGAATGGAGGCTTCCTCTTCCGCTTCCTTCTTCAGGGTCGCGGCGGCGCCGAGCCCGCCGCCGATGCCGCCGGCGACGAGATTGTCGAGCTTGCCGGGCGCCACCAGCTTGACCGGGTTGCGCCGGCCGATCCAGAGCTGCAGCCCGTCGCCGCCGTCCCGATAGCCGTTGAGGTGGACGCCATAGGCGCGCACGCCGAAGAAGCTGACCGCGCCGCGGTCGAGGCTGAAGAGCGGCGGTTCGCCCCAGCGCGGCGCCACGGTGAAGACCTCGTTGCGCCATTTGCTGACGAGGCCTTCCTCGACCAGCTCCTCCACGACGTCGTCGAGGTGGGCGCTCACCGCGGCGGCATCGCCGGGCACCACGATGTGCACGCTCTCGGCGTCGACGTTGAAGGCGAGCGGGAAGCGCTTCAGCACCGCGGCGTTGTCGCGGCGCACCAGCCCGACCCGCGTCTCGCCCATCAGCAGCGGCACGAAGCGCTCGGGCCGGTAGGTGTTGCAGGCGCGGATGTGGCGCAGCAGGCTCATCGCGTCAGAGCGCGCTCCATCGCTTCTCGGAGGTCAGCACGACCTGGACGCCGACGATCTGGCGCAGGCAGTTGGCGACGTAGTCGGTGAGCTCGGTGTCCATGCCGCGCATCTGGATGTCGATGGTGAGATCCTGCTCCGGACCGACGCGGCTCGTCCAGGAGGTCGGCACAAGCGCGCGCTTGGCGAACAGCTCCAGCACCCGCGGCATGACGCCGGGGTTGGCCTGGGCATGAACGGAGAAGCAGGCGGTGAGTTCAGCGGCGGGGTAGAGAGCGCTCTGAGCGGGGCGCGACATGATACGACTCCTCGACGGCGTGGGCAGGACGAACGGCCGAAACCCGATCCTCAGAGAGGATCGGGAGGCTAATTCGCCGGCCAAGCCGGAGGGCGCCGAGACGCATCATGCGACGACCGTAACCGCGACTCGCGAGAGCGTCAACAATCGCGCGAATATCATGCAACTTTACTTGGATTTAACGGGCGCTTGCCGCATGCTGCTCGGCCAAGAGGCGGAGAAGACGATGGTCAAGGAAGCGCGCGTGGTGCTGCTGGTGGGGGCGGTGCTGTTGCTGGCGGGCTGCGCCAGCGATGGACCGGCGCCTTACGACTACAATCCCGACTACAACCACAGCATCGATTCCGACATCTCCGCCACCCATGACGGCGGCGCCGCTACCATCGACAACCGCGGGCCGCGCGGCGGGGAGAACTGGCGCCTCGGCGATCCCCGTCCGGTCGCACGCTGAACCTGCCATCAAATCGTCATAGTCCGACCGGTCCGCCGCAGGCTCGCCACGACGCTGCCATAGTGACACACGGTTGTCCGCTCCCAGGGCTTCGCTCTACCCCTGAGAGGGACTGAACTTCGCCGGCGAGCCCCCATCTCCACACTCCCAAGCCAAGGAGGTGGACATGCCGAGGATGCCGCTTCGAGGTCTTGCCGTGCTTGCCGTGCTGGCGCTGGCCGCCTGCAGCGATGATCCGCCGCAGCTCGCGAAATACGGGCCGAGCGGCCAGAGCGCGATCGATCAGGATATCACCGCCACGCACGACGACGGCGCGCCGACGCTCAACAACCAGATGAACGCCGCGCCCTGGCGCCTGCAGCAGCAACAGCGCTGAGTGGCGGCTCAGGCCGGATCCAGCTCGGTGTCCCAGTAGAGGAAGTCGCGCCAGCTGTGATGCAGGAAATTCGGCGGGAAGGCCCGGCCGTTTTCCTGCAGCAGCAGCGTCGAGGGCTGGCCGGGCGGACGCAGCGGGTGCATGCCGCTCTCCTCCGGCAGGCGATTGCCCTTGAGCAGATTGCAGTGCGAGCAGGCGGTCACCACGTTGGCCCAGGTGGTGCGGCCGCCGCGCGAGCGCGGCCGGACATGATCGAAAGTAAGGTCGTGGGAGGGCCGCGCATCGCCGCAATACTGGCAGGTGAAGCGGTCGCGCAGGAACACGTTGAACCGCGTGAAGGCGGGCCGGCGGGCGGTGGCGATGTATTCCTTGAGCGAGATGACGCTCGGCAGCCGCATCTCGAAGGTCGGGCTGCGCACCACCGTCTCATACTCGGAGATGATGTTGACCCGGTCGAGGAACACCGCCTTGACCGCGTCCTGCCATGACCACAGCGACAATGGGAAATAGCTCAGCGGCCGGAAGTCGGCATTGAGCACCAATGCAGGGCAGCGATCAGGGCTTACCTGCATCAGGCGGTCCGTCTAGGGTGCGGCCACGTCATGCGCACGGATTCTGCCACAGGACACGTCGCCCTGCCAAGCGTGGGCAGCGTGTCACGAAACTGAAATTGCCCCGTCCGCTCCAGGGGTTACCGGGTCGGAACCGGCTTCTCGCCACGGTAATCGTAGAAGCCGCGGCTGCTCTTGCGCCCGAGCCAGCCGGCCTCGACGTATTTCACCAGCAGCGGGCAGGGGCGATACTTCGAGTCGGCGAGGCCGTCATGCAGCACCTGCATCACCGAGAGGCAGGTGTCGAGGCCGATGAAATCGGCGAGCTCCAGCGGACCCATCGGATGATTGGCGCCGAGTCGCATCGCCGTATCGATCGCCTCCACCGAGCCGACGCCCTCGTAGAGCGTGTAGAGCGCCTCGTTGATCATCGGCAGCAGGATGCGGTTGACGATGAAAGCGGGGAAATCCTCCGCCGCCACCGGCGTCTTGCCGAGCTTGACCGCGAGCTCGCGCGTCGCCTGGAAGGTGTCCTCCTCGGTGGCGATGCCGCGGATCAGCTCCACCAGCGTCATCACCGGCACCGGATTCATGAAGTGCATGCCGATGAACTTGCCCGGCCGGTCGGTCGCGGCGGCGAGCCGCGTGATCGAGATCGAGGAGGTGTTGGAGGCGATGAGCGCGTCCGGCTTCAGGTTCGGCAGCAGCTTCTTGAAGACATCGCGCTTGATGTCCTCTTTCTCCGTCGCCGCCTCGATGACGATGTCGCAGTCGCCGAAGGGCCCGTAATCGGTGTTGGTGCTGATGCGCTTCAGCGCCGCGCCCTTGTCCGCCTCGGCGATCTTGCCGCGCGCCACCTGGCGGGTGAGGTTGCGGTCGATCAGCGCCTGCGCGCGCTCCAGCGCCGCGGGATCGAGGTCGGAGATGCGCACGCCATAGCCGGCGAGCGCGCAGACGTGAGCGATGCCGCTCCCCATCTGCCCGGCACCGATGATGCCGATGGTCTTGATCATGCCAACTGCCTCCTTGCCGCCGCGCGCCCTGGGTCGCGGGTTATTTCAGCTGCTTCTCGAGCTCGGCCTCCAGCTCGGGAACCAGCTTGAACAGGTCGCCGACGATGCCGTAGTCGGCGACCTGGAAGATGGGCGCCTCCTCGTCCTTGTTGATGGCGACGATGACCTTGGAATCCTTCATGCCGGCCAGGTGCTGGATGGCGCCGGAAATGCCGACGGCGATGTAGAGGTCGGGCGCCACGATCTTGCCGGTCTGGCCGACCTGGTAGTCGTTCGGCACGAAGCCAGCGTCGACCGCCGCGCGCGACGCGCCGACCGCGCCGTGCAGCTTGTCGGCGATCTTCTCCAGCATCGGGAAATTGTCGCCGGACTGCATGCCGCGGCCGCCGGAGATGACGATGCGGGCGGCGGTGAGCTCCGGCCGCTCCGACTTCGAGAGCTCGGCGCCCTTGAAGCTCGAGAGACCGCTGCTGCCGGCGGCCGGCACGGTCTCGATGGCGGCGCTGCCGCCGGTCGCCTCGGCGGCGGCGAAGGCGGTGCCGCGCACGGTGATGACCTTGACCTTGTCCTTCGACTGCACGGTCGCGAGCGCGTTTCCGGCATAGATCGGCCGCACGAAAGTGTCGGGCGACACCACCGCGACGATGTCGGAGATCTGCGCCACGTCGAGCAGCGCCGCCACCCGCGGCATCACGTTCTTGCCGGCGGTGGTGGTGGGCGCCAGCACATGGGAATAGCCCGACGCGAGCTTGACGATGAGGGGCGCCAGGTCCTCGGCCAGTGAGTGGGCGAGCGTCGCGTCGTCGGCGATCAGCACTTTCGCGACGCCCTTCACCTTGGCCGCCGCCTCGGCGGCGGGCTTGCAGCCGGCGCCGGCGACCAGGATGTGGATGTCGCCGCCGAGCGCCGCCGCCGCCGCCACCGCGTTGAGGGTCGCCGGCTTCAGGCTGTTGTTGTCGTGCTCGGCGAGAACCAGGACGGCCATCAGATCACCCGTGCTTCATTGTGGAGCTTGTCGACGAGCTCGGCGATGGTGGCGACCTTCTTGCCGCCCTGCCGCTTTGCCGGCTCCTCGACCTTGAGCGTGGTAAGGCGCGGCGCCACGTCGACGCCGAGCGCGTCCGGCGTCAGCTGCTCGATCGGCTTCTTCTTCGCCTTCATGATGTTGGGGAGCGAGGCGTAGCGCGGCTCGTTGAGGCGGAGATCGGTGGTGACGATCGACGGCAGCTTCAGCTCCACCGTCTCGAGGCCGCCGTCCACCTCGCGGGTCACCGTCGCCTTGCCGTCGGCGAGCGCCAGCTTGGAGGCGAAGGTGCCTTGCGACCAGCCGAGCAGCGCCGCCAGCATCTGGCCGGTCTGGTTGCAGTCGTCGTCGATCGCCTGCTTCCCGAGGATGACGAGCTCGGGCTTCTCCTTGTCGACCACCGCCTTCAGCAGCTTCGCCACCGCGAGCGGCTGCAGCTCCTGGTCCGCGAGGACGTGGATGCCGCGGTCGGCGCCCATGGCGAGTGCGGTGCGGATCGTCTCCTGGCAGGCCTGCGGCCCCAGCG
>DATKPX010000445.1:0-2390 GCA_035523855.1 Allostellaceae bacterium | reverse complement strand
CGCTGATAGCGCCGGTAATCGGAGAGCGTCAGCTCGTCCACCTCGGCCGGCGTGAAGCCGCAGAGGGTGCCGAGCGCGCCATAGATCTCGTCCCAGACTTCCTCGGGATCTAGACGCTCTCCGCCCGCGCTTCCCCCGGCTGCACCAGCCCGCTCACCTGCGCCACCGTTGCGACGGCGTCGGCGAGCTCGCGCGGGCTCACCTCGATCTCGAGGAGCGCGTCGCGGCTGAGGGTCGGATGGTCGCGGGAGAGCGCCGCCGCCAGGATGTCGATCGCGGCATCGACGCCCTCGCCGCTGGTGACGCTGGCGGCGCGCGCGAAGGCCGGCAGCACCAGGCGGAGCTGGCGCAGAGTCAGCGGCCGGATCGCGTAGTCGGCGCCGGCGAGGCGGATGGATCTGATCTCGCTCATCCCTACTCCGCCACGCTGATCTTGCCGATGTTGCCGGCGGCGTCGGCGAAGGCCATGAAATCGAACTCGGGGATGGTGAAATCCTCCTGCTTGGTGGCGATGGTGAGCTTCTCGCCGACGCACTGGTTGAGCTGCAGGTTCACCTGCTTGCCGTTGAAGGTCTCGTAGAAATTGGCCTGGAAGGTGGGCGCGGTGCCGAGAAGCTGGTTGGCGATCGTCGCGGTAACGCCGCCGCTCGCCTGCGTGTAGGTGTAGGAGACTAGGATCGCCGCCGAGGCATCCGCCGCGGCAAAGGTGTAGACGCCGGCGGCGCTCACCGCGTACTGGCCCTGCGCCGGCGCGCTCGCGACCTTGGTCAGCGGCAGCCCCGTCGCCGCGTAGACGACGCCGAGATCGGCGGCGAAGCTCGCGGCATTGGCGACCGTCACCGTATAGGGCGTGGCCGCGGGCACGCTCTGCGCCTCGGTGAGCGAGGTCAGCGTCTGCCCCGCCGCCGTCGACTGGCCGAAGAACAGCGAGTTGAGGGTGAGGCCGTTGATCTGGGCGAACTTCGCCTTGCCGCTGATCTTGCCGGTGCCGCGCCCCACCGCCAGCGGGAACTGGTACTGGCCGAAGAGCTCCTTGAGCGTGAAGCTGAAATCGATGGAGACGTCCTGCAGCGCGCCGAAGCGGATCGGCGTCGCGTTGGCGACGTCGCTCCGGGTGCCGAACAGCACGCCGGAGCCGAAGCTGTATTGCGCCATGTTTGTCTCCTTGTTATCTCGGCGCGACCGCCCGCCTCCCCAACCCCGGTCGCGCCGATAAGGGTTGGGTTATCACGGCGCGACCGTCCGCCTCCCCAACCCCGATCGCGCCGATGAGGGTTGGTGAATGTCTAAGGGACGAGAATTTCGATCGGCACGATGGCGACCGCCTGGCCGCCGAGCACGCCCTCGTCGGTCTCGATGCGGCCGGCGATCCAGCAATGGGCGACGAGGCCGCCGAGGGTCTGCAGGTTGCTGACGGGATCGGGCGCCAGCGCCGCCTCGATCGCGTCCAGCAGCGGATTGATCACCGTCGCGGGCGAGGTCGCGTCGTCGGGCGCCTGGGCGTAGACGAAGAGGTCGGCGCTGAGCGTCCAGCGCGGCGGCAGGCCGGGATCGCGGCGGACGCTCTCGGTCTTCTGCACCTGGAAGAGCGCCGGCTGCTCCGCCGCCGCGACATCGCTCCAGTGCCGGAGCCGGCGGCTCGCGGTGACGAAGCCCGCGGCGGCCGAGAGCTTGGCGAAGAGCGTGCCGTAGATGAGCTCGCGGTTCATGGCGCCACCGCCTCGTCGAGCGCCGCCGCGACGGCATCCATCAGCTCCGGCTGCAGCTCGGCCAGTGCCGAGCGCAGGAAGGAGTGCGCGGGATAGTCCACCTTGCGGCTGTAGGCACGCACCGCGATCCGCTGCTCGCCGCCGCGCAGCGGCCGGCCGAAGGCTTCCCGGATCGTGCGCAGATGGGCGCTCACCGTCTCGACGCCGGCGAAGCCGTATTCCTGGAACGCGGCGTAGGGAAGATCGCTGCCGACCGTCATGGCGACGGTGCCGCCCTCCTCCGCCACATCCGCCGTGATGCTGGCGCGGAGGGCGCCGCTCCGGCTCTGCAGCACCGCGCCGGAAAGATTGCGCTGCGCCGCCGCCACCAGATCGAGCGAGACCCGGGTCAGCGCCCGCGCCAGACCCTGGCGCGCCGCATCGGGGAGCGCCGCCAGGCGATCGGCGAGCGCGTCGCCGCCCAGGATGCTGCCGGCGATCATGGCACCGCCACCCGGCGATAGACCGAGAGAATGGTCCTGATGTCGTCGCTCATGTCCTTCTGGCTGAAGGCGACGGTCTCGCCGGCGAGCGACTTCGAGACATGGCCGATGCGCTCGCGCTCGCGATAGCGGAGCGCCACCAGCTCGATGCAGGCCTGCTCCACCTCCGGCGGCGTCGCCGGGTAGCCGGCGGTGTAGG
>DATKPX010000444.1:0-4225 GCA_035523855.1 Allostellaceae bacterium | reverse complement strand
ACTCGGCGATCGTCGTCGAGAAGCGCGACGCGCTCAAGAGCTGGACCATCCTGCTCGCGATCCTCACCTTCGCGCTCTCGCTGATCGGCACCTTCCTGGTGCGCTCGGGCGTCCTCACCTCGGTGCATGCCTTCGCCGTCGATCCGCGCCGCGGCGCCTTCATCCTGCTGCTGCTGGCGGTGGCGATCGGCGGGCCGCTGGCGCTCTATGCGACCCGCGCGCCGAGCCTCGCCGGCGGCGGCCTCTTCGCGCCGATCTCCCGCGAGGGCGCGCTCGTCCTCAACAACCTGCTGCTCACCACCGGCTGCGCCACCGTCTTCATCGGCACGCTCTATCCGCTCTTCCTCGACGCCATCGGCGGCGACAAGCTCTCGGTGGGCTTCCCGTTCTTCAACCGCACCTTCGTGCCGCTGATGGTGCCGCTGCTGCTGGCGATCCCGCTCGGCCCGCTGCTCGGCTGGAAGCGCGGCGATCTTCGGGCGGCGCTGCAGCGGCTGATGTGGGCGGCGGGCGCGGCGCTGCTGGTCATCATCGTCGTCTTCGCGATCGTGCGGCCGGCGGAGGCTTTCGCCAGCCTCGGCCTCGGCCTTGCCGCCTGGATCGCCGGCGGCGCCCTCCTCGAATGGAGCGAGCGCATGCGGCTCTTCCGCTTCTCGCTTGCCGACAGCTGGGCGCGCGCCCGCAACCTGCCGCGCGCCGCCCATGGCATGACCCTCGCCCATCTCGGCGTCGCCGTCACCGTCGCCGGCATCGCCGCCTCCGCCTGGGCCGCCGAGCGGATCGAGGTCATGCGTCCCGGCGAGAGCCTGGCGATCTCGGGCTATGACGTGCGCCTGGACAAGGTCGATCCGATCGAGGGACCGAACTACACCGCCGACCGCGCCACCTTCACCGCCAGCCGCAACGGCACGGCGGTCGCGACGCTGCAGCCGGAGCGGCGCTTCTTCACCGTGCAGCGCATGCCCACCACCTTCAGCTCGATCCACACCGACCTGCTGGCGGATCTCTACGTCGTGCTCGGCGATCCCGACGGCAAGGGCGGCTGGACGGTGCGGATCTATCAGAAGCCGCTGGTGCCGTGGATCTGGCTCGGCTGCGCGGTGATGGCGCTGGGCGGCCTCACCAGCCTCTCCGACCGGCGCTGGCGCGTCGGCGCCGCCGTGCGCCGGAGCCGCGCCGCCGCCGGTGCCGCCGTCGGCGACTAGCACCATGCGACGCCTGCTCTACCTGCTGCCGGTGCTCGCCTTCACGGGGCTGATCGCCTATTTCCTGCTGGCGCTGCAGCGCGATCCCTCGGTGCTGCCCTCGGCGATGATCGACAAGCCGGCGCCGGAGTTCAGCCTCGCCGGTCTCGGCGGCGCGCCCGGCCTCGCCCGCGCCGACGCCGCCGGCCAGGTGGTGCTGGTGAATTTCTTCGCCTCCTGGTGCGTGCCCTGCCGGGTCGAGCATCCGCTGCTGATGCGGCTCTCGCACGATCTCAAAGTGCCGCTCTACGGCATCGACTACAAGGACAAGCCCGAGGATGCCAAGCGCTTCCTCGACGAGCTGGGCGATCCCTATAAGCGCGTCGGCGCCGACAGCGACGGCCGCGTCGGCATCGATTTCGGCGTCTACGGCGTGCCCGAGACCTACGTGATCGACAAGGCCGGACGGATCCGCCTCCGCCATGTGGGGCCGCTGACGCCGGAGGCGATCCGCGACGAGCTCGTTCCCCTGATCCGGACGCTGCAGACGTCATGAGAGCGCTCCTTCTCGCCTTGCTGCTGCTGGGATTGACTGGCGCCGCCGCGCTCGCGGTCGAGCCCGGCGAGCGCCTCGCCGATCCGGCGCTGGAGGCGCGGGCGCGGGCGCTCAGCGGCGGCTTCCGCTGCCTCGTCTGCCAGAACCAGTCGATCGACGATTCCAACGCCGATCTCGCCCATGACCTGCGGGTGCTGATCCGGCAGCGGATCGCCGCCGGCGACAGCGACGCGCAGGTGCGGCAGTTCCTGGTCAGCCGCTACGGCGACTTCATCCTGCTGGAGCCGCCGGTGAAGCCGGCGACCTACCTGCTCTGGGCGGCGCCCTTCGCGGTGCTGCTGCTGGGCGCCGGCGCCGCCGCGGTCTATTTCCGCCGCCGGCGCGGCGCGCTGCCGGAGAGCGCGGCGCCGCTCAGCCCGGAGGAGCAGCGGCGGCTCGAGCAGCTGCTGGCGGAGGGCGGCGAGGGATGACGGTCTGGATCGCCTTCGCCGTGCTGGCCGGCGCCGTCATCGCGCTGGTGATCCTGCCGATGAGCCGCGCCGGCCGGCGCCTGCCCGGCCGCGCCGCCTTCGACCGCGCGGTCTATCGCGACCAGCTCCGCGAGGTGGCGCTCGACGTCGCCCGCGGCCTGCTCACCGAGGCGGAGGCCGCGAGCGCGCGGCTCGAGATCGAGCGCCGCCTGCTCGCCGCCGACAGCGAGGACCGCCGCATCGCCGCGAGCCATCGCGGCGACGCCACCGCCGGCACGCGCGCCTGGACGGTGGCGCTCGCCCTGCTGGTGCCGGTCGGCGCGGTCGCGGTCTACCTGGTGCACGGCGCGCCGCAGATCCCCGACCGGCCCTATTACGCCCGCGCCGCCGAGCGCGCCCTCATCGGCGAGAACGGCACGCTCGATCTCGACAAGGCGGCGGCCGCCCTGGAGGCGCGCGTCCGGCAGGACCCCACCAGCGCCGAGGGCTGGCTGCTGCTGGCGCGGACGCAGGCGGCGCGCGGCCGCTGGAAGGACAGCGCCGCCGCCTATCACGAGGCGCTCGCGCTGACGCAGCAGCGGCCGGACGTCGCTGCCGCCTATGGCGAGATGCTGGTGATGGCAGCGGACGGCATGGTGACGCCCTCGGCGCACGACGCCTTCGTGATGGCGGTGGCGAAGGACGCCAAGAGCCCGGTCGCGCGCTACTACCTGGCGCTCGGCGAGGCGCAGGCCGGCAACGCCCAGGCGGCGCTCGACGGCTGGCAGGAGCTGCTGGCGGAATCCCCCTATGAAGCACCCTGGGTCCCGGTGGTGCGCCAGCACATGGCGGAGACCGCCAAGGCGGCGGGCCTGCCGGTGCCCGCGCCGCCCCCGCCGGCTCCCTCGGCACCGCCCCGCGCCGTGGCTCCCGGCCCCGACAGCGACGACATGGCGGCGGCGGCGCAGATGACGCCGGAGCAGCGCTCGACGATGATCCACGGCATGGTGGAGCGCCTGGCGACGCGGCTGCAGGAGCAGCCCGGCGATCTCGACGGCTGGCTGCGCCTCGGCCGCGCCTATCAGGTGCTGGGCGAGCACGACAAGGCGGCGGATGCCTACGATCACGCGGCATCGCTGAAGCCCGACGATGCCTCGATCCTCGCCCGCAAGGTCGACGCCATGCTGGGGGACAAGCAGCCGACGGATCCGATTCCGGAGGCGGCGATCCCGACGCTGAAGCGCCTGGAGCAGCTCGATCCGCGCGAGCCGCGCGCCCTCTGGTATCTCGGCCTCGCCGCGGCGCAGGCGCACCGCACCGACGAGGCAAAATCCTACTGGCAGCGGCTGCTGGCGGTGCTGCCCGCGGACAGCGACGAGCACAACACCGTGGCGGAGGCGCTCGCCGCCCTCGAGAAGTAGCGGCTACTCGCCGCGCCCGAGCCGACCGACCACCTCCTCCAGCCAGTCCGCCGCGGCGGCGACGCGGGCGAGCGGGCGCTGGTCGGGACGGGTCAGCAGCCAGATCTCCCGCGTCAGCACGAAGGCGGGCCCGCCGTCGGCGGCGGCGCGCACGCCCGCCGCGCGGTCGCCGACCACATGGGGCAGCAGCGACTTGCCGAGGCCGCTGCGGATCGCCTGCAGCACGCCCTCGCTGTCGTTGACGGCAACGGCGGCGCGGGCCGCGCCGCCGTCGCCCATCGCGGCGGCGATCCAGCGCGACTGCGGCAGATCCGCGGTTCCCTCCTCGTAGGTGATCCAGGGCAGCGCCGCCTCCTCCGCCAGTGCGCAGACGGCGGGCACATAGACGCCATAGGCGAGCGATCCGAGGCGCCGCGCCAGCACCGAGCTGCCGGCGCTCGCATCCGGCCGCGCCAGGCGGAGCGCGATATCGGCCTCGCGCCGGATCAGGCTCAGATTGCGCGGCTCGGCGATGAAGTCGAGGCGGAGATCGGGATGCGCCGCCGTCAGCTGCGGCGCCGCCGGCAGCAGCACGTGGTTCACCAGCACCGGCACCGCGGTGATGCGGACGGTGCC
>DATKPX010000443.1:0-8986 GCA_035523855.1 Allostellaceae bacterium | reverse complement strand
TACCCCGGTCTCCAGCACCATGCGGAATCCGAGCGCGATGGTCTGAAAACCGCTGGCGATCAGGCCGCCGAAATTGCTGGCCTTGGCGGCCTCCACGTCGATGTGGAAGGGCTGCGGGTCGTAGCGCATGGCGAAGTCGATGATCAGGCTCTCCGTCAGGGTGATGCCGTGCGTGGTGAAGCGCTGCCCGACGGCGAAGTCGTCGAAATAGAGATCGGTCATCCCAGACACATCTAGCCCAGCGCCGCGGCGATGGCGGCCCCGAGCTCGCCGGTCTTCGCCTTGCCGCCGAGGTCGGGCGTCTTCGGCGCCTTGGGATCGGCGAGCGCGTCGGCGATCGCGCGCTCGATCGCGGCGGCGGCTTCCGTCTCGCCGAGATGCTCCAGCATCATGGCGCCAGACCAGATCTGGCCGATCGGGTTGGCGATCGCCTTGCCGTAGATGTCCGGCGCCGAGCCGTGCACCGGCTCGAACATGGAGGGCAGCTCGCGCTCGGGGTTGATGTTGGCGGAGGGCGCGATGCCGATCGAGCCCACCACCGCCGGCCCGAGATCCGAGAGGATGTCGCCGAACAGGTTCGAGCCCACCACCACGTCGAACCAATGCGGGTTGCGCACGAAATGCGCGGTCAGGATGTCGATGTGATACTGGTCGGTCCTGACGCCGGGATACTGCTTCGCCATCGCCGCGAAGCGCTCATCCCAATAGGGCATGGTGTGGATGATGCCGTTCGACTTGGTGGCCGACGTCACGTGCTGCTTCCGCTTCATCGCCAGCTCGAAGGCGAAGCGCATGATGCGGTCGCAGCCGCGCCGGGTGAAGATGGTCTGCTGCATCGCCATCTCCATGTCGGTGCCGGCATATAGGCGGCCGCCGATCTCGGAGTATTCGCCCTCGTTGTTCTCGCGCACGACGTAGAAATCGATCTCGCCGGGCTTGCGGTTCTTCAGCGGTGAGTCGACGCCGGCCAGCAGCCGGATCGGCCGCAGGTTGACGTATTGCTGGAAGCCGCGTCGGATCGGGATCAGCAGGCCCCAGAGCGAGACGTGATCGGCGACACCGGGAAACCCGACCGCGCCGAGGAAGATCGCGTCCGTCGACTTGAGCTGCTCGAGCCCGTCCGCCGGCATCATGCTGCCGGTCTTGGCGTAGCGCTCGCAGCTCCAGTCGAATTCCCGCCACTTGAGCCCGAAGCCGAAGCGCCGCCCGGCCGCCTCCAGCACGCGCATGCCCTCCGGCACCACCTCATGCCCGATGCCGTCGCCGGGGATCGCCGCGATCGTATAGGTCTTGGCCAACGCACTCTCCTTCGTCACCGAACCGGATGGCCCCCACCTTAGCCAAGGAGAGGTGACGCGCAAAGGGAGGCCGGGGCGAGGATCTGGCGCACGGCTTGACGCCGCGCCATGGGCACGGTTCTGATGCCGTCTGCCCCAGGGGGATTCCGCCGATGAGCTATGTGACCCGCGTGCTGCAGCCAGGCGAGCAGCTGCTCCACCAGAGCAGGCTGCACTGGTTCATCTATCTGCCGGGCTTCCTCTTCCTGCTGATCGCGGTCGCGGGTCTCGCGCTCTCGAACAGCAACCAGCCGCCGGTGGTCTGGGAGGGGCTGGTCGCGATCGGCGTCGTCTGCGCCCTCCTCGCCTGGCTCAAGGCGTGGATGCGGCGATCGGGCACCGAGCTCGCCGTCACCGACCGGCGGGTGATCTACAAGCAGGGGCTGATCCGACGCCACACGGTGGAGATGAACATGGACAAGGTCGAGAGCGTCGACGTCGACCAGTCAGTCCTTGGCCGCATCTTCAACTACGGCGACGTCACCATCCGTGGTACCGGCGCCAGCCTGGAGCCGCTGCGGATGATCGAGGACCCCCTCACCTTCCGCAGCCACGTCACCGCGCGCTGAGCGCTCCTAAAGCGCGACCTCGCCGGTCATGCAGGTGACCGACTGGCCGCCGACCCAGACCTGACCGTCGCCATCCCGCTCGATGTGGATGCGGCCCCGGCGACCGAGCTTGGTGCCTTGCGCCGCCTGATACCGCGCCGGCGCGTGGCCCTTGGCGATGAGCCACTGGCCGAGCGCCGCATTGAGGCTGCCGGTGACGGGATCCTCGCGGAACGAGCCGTCGACAGGGAAGAAGGCGCGCACCTCGAAGGCGAGCGGCCCCTCCGGATGCGGCCCCACCAGGCCGAGATCCATCTCGCCGAGGATGCCGATGTCAGGCGCCGCCTCCAGCACCTGGCGGGCGGATCTCAAAAGCACCGCCTGCCAGGGCGGCCCGTTGTCGCACCAGGAGTGATCGAGGATGTCGTCGCGCCGGATGCGGAGCCCACTGGCGATCCGCTCGAGCGTCTCGGCATCGAGCGGCTCCATCCGGCGCGGCGGCGGCGCCGCGAAAGCCAGACGCCCGCCGTCGCGCCGGATCTGAATGAGGCCGACCGCGCATTCCTGGACGATCATGGCGCCCTTGGGCTTGCCGCCGGATGCCAGCCAGGCATGGCAGGTGCCGAGGGTCGGATGGCCGGCGAAGGGCAGCTCGCGGGACGGCGTGAAGATCTTCACGTGATAATCCGCCTTCGCGTCCTTGGGCGGCAGGACGAAGGTCGTCTCCGAGAGGTTCGTCCAGTTGGCGACACGCTGCATCGCCTCCGGCGTCAGGCCGTGGCCGTCGAGGACGACGGCGACAGGATTGCCGAAATAGGGCTGCTCGGTGAAAACGTCCACCTGCTGGAAGCGTCGCTGGGTCATGGGATCCCGCCTCGTGGCTGAAACTCAGAGAATGATCGTGCCCTCGAGATAGAGCTTGGCGCGGCCGGAGAGGGTGACGCGATCGCCGCGAAGCTCGCAGAGGAGATCGCCGCCGCGCGCCGAGACCTGGCGCGCCTTGAGCCGGGTCTTGCCCAGCCGCTCGGCCCAGAACGGCGTCAGCACACAATGGGCGCCGCCGGTGACGGGATCCTCGTCGATGCCGTGGTTGGGCGCGAAGTAGCGCGAGACGAAATCGACGCCGTCGCCGCCGGGCGCAGTCACCAGCACGGCGAGGTCGCATTTCTTGATCGCTGCGAGATCGGGCTTGAGCGTCGCCACGTCCCCCGGCCGCTCATAGATCGCGAAGACGCGGCCGCGGCCGCTGTCATAGGCCTCGCGCGGCGCCAGGCCCAGCGCCTCGACCACCCTGGCATCGGCATGCTTGCGCTCCGGCGGATGCGAGGGGAAATCCATCGCGAGCATGTCGCCCTCGCGCGCCACCGTGAGCGTGCCGGATTTCACCGTGCGGAACGGTACCGAGCGGCGGCCGGGCTCCAGGATCGTCGTCACCACATGGGCCGAGGCCAGGGTCGCGTGGCCGCAAAGCGGCACCTCCACCGTCGGCGTGAACCAGCGCAGCAGGTAGCCCTCGCCCTCCGGCACGAAGAACGCGGTCTCCGCCAGATTGTTCTCGGCGGCGATCGACTGCATGGTGGCGTCCGGCAGCCATTCGCGGAGCGGACAGACCGCGGCGGGATTGCCGGCGAACAGACGGTCGGTGAAAGCGTCGACCTGGTAGAGCGGAAGGCGCATTCGTATCTCCTGAAATTCAGCGTCGGCGCGGCGTGAGGAAGGCGTTCTCCGCCTTCGCCATGCCGATATGGGGGTAGTAGTCCGTCGCCATCGGCCCCGCGAGCAGCAGCAGCGAGGTCTCCGGCCCGGCGCGCAGATGCGTGCGGCGGATGAGCTCGCGGCCGATGCCGCGGCGCTGCCAGGCGCGGTCGACGGCGAGATCGGCGACGTAGCAGCAGAAGGCGAAATCGGTGAGCGCGCGGGCGATGCCGACCAGCCTCTCCTCGTCATCGCGGGCGCAGAGCAGGATGTCCGCGTGCGCCAGCATGCGGCGCAGGCGATCGGGATCCTGCATCGGCCGCCGCTCCGAGAGCTCCGCGCGCCGAAGCAGATCGACGAATTCCCCCACCGGCAGATCGGGCTCGTCGCGAAAAGCGACGTCGAGGGCGAGGCTGGTCATGGGATCTCCCCCGCCGGAACACCGGCTCGATGCGAGCCGGCGCCGACACATATTGTCTCCATTGCCATCGGACTTGATTGAATACAATCCATCGTGTAGTCATCTTTCTTGAGGACAAAATCCGCGTCAATTTGGAACTTGTCACCATGACAACCTGGCAGCCCGATCTCGGTTCGCAGCGCCGCCCGCTCTATCGCGCGATCGCCGACGCGCTGGCCTCCGACATCCGCGCGGGGCGCCTGCCGGTGGGGACGCGGCTTCCCACCCACCGCGATCTCGCCTGGGATCTGAAGGTGACCGTCGGCACGGTGACGCGCGCCTACGCGGAAGCGGAGCGGCGCGGCCTGATCTCCGGCGAGGTTGGCCGCGGCACCTATGTGCGGCCTGCCGGCGCCGCCGCCACCATCACGCCGATGGCGGAGCCGCCCTCGCCGGACTTCGTCGATCTCAGCGTCAATCGTCCGCAGACCACCGGCGAGGCGGCGCTGCTGGCGAAGGGGCTGCGAGAGATCGTCGGCGGCGACAGCCTGGAGACACTGCTGCAGTACCAGCCCCATGCCGGCCGGCGAGTCGATCGCGCGGCAGGCGCGCGCTGGATCGCGCGCGGCGGCGTCGAGACCGACGAGGACCACGTGCTGGTGACGCAGAGCGGCCAGAACGCCGTCGCCTCGGTGCTGTCCGCGGTGACGCAACCCGGCGACACCGTCGCCTGCGAGAGCCTCACCTATCCGGGCGTGCGCTCCGCCGCGAGCCTGCTCAATCTGCGCCTGGCGCCGGTGGCGATGGATGCGGAGGGGCTGATCCCCGACGCCTTCGCCGCGCTCTGCCGCAGCGGCGCGGTGAAGGCGCTCTATACGCTGCCGACGCTGCACAACCCCACCGCCACCGTGCTCTCCGACGAGCGCCGCCAGGCGGTGGCGGAGACCGCGCGCGCCTATGGTGTCGCCATCATCGAGGACGACGTCTACGGGTTCCTCCTCGACAAGGCGCCGCCGCCCTTCGCGCGGCTGCTGCCGGAGCTCGGCTTCTACATCACCTCGACCTCGAAGAGCCTGGCGCCCGGCATCCGCATCGGCTACGTGCATGCGCCGGACAGCGCCATCGAGCGCGTCGCCGCGGCGCTGCGCGCCACCGTCTACATGGCGACGCCGCTGATGGCGGCGCTCGCCACCCGCTGCATCGAGGACGGCACCGCGGAGCGCATCGTCGCGGCGAAGCGCGCGGAGACCGCCGAGCGGCAGAAGCTCACCCGCGAGATCCTCGGCGACACGCGGCTCACCGGGAATCCGGCGGCACCCCACCTCCTGCTGTGGATGCCCGAGGGCTGGCGCGCCGACACCTTCGAGTCAGCGGCGCGCCGCCAGGGCGTCGGCGTGACGCCGGCCACCGCGTTCTGGCTTGGGCGCAATGCGCCGCCCAACGCGGTGCGGATCTGCCTCGGTACGCCGCCGAAGCGGGCCGATCTCGCCCGCGCCCTGCAGCGGATCGCCGGCCTGCTGGCGCGCGAGCCGCAGTCCTACCTGTCGGTGATCTAGAGACTTATCGCCCTACTCCACACCCCACTCGGCGTCGATCGTATGCGCGTGATTGAGCGGGCCGTGGCCTTGGCCGAAACCCGGCGCACGGGCGATGGCGGTGATCAGATAGCGCCGCGCGCGCTCGATCGCCGGCCGGATCGCCATACCCTGGGCGATGCCGGTGGCGATCGCCGAGGCGAGGGTGCAGCCGGTGCCGTGGGTGTGGCGGGTCTCGATGCGCGGGCTGGAGAGCATGTAGCTCTCGGTCCCGTCGACGACGAGATCGGCGACCTCGTCGCCGTCGAGATGGCCGCCCTTCAGCACCACGGTCTTGGCGCCGAGCGTCAGCAGCATGTCGGCGACGTGCCGCATGTCGCCGATGTCGCGCACATGCAGGCCGGTGAGCGCTTCCGCCTCCAACAGGTTCGGCGTCACCACGGTGCTGGCCACCAGCAGCAGGCGCTTCAGCGCGTCGACGCCGCGGCGGTCGAGGAGCCGCGTACCGGTGGTGGAGGTCATGACGGGATCAACGACGATCGGGACGCCCGGCGCGTGCAGCGCGATGCTCTCCATCACCGCCTCGATCACCTCGGCGCTGGCGAGCACGCCGGTCTTGATGCAGTCGGCGCCGATATCGCTGAGCACCACGTCGATCTGCTGGCGCACGAAAGCGGGATCGACCGGCATCACGCCGAAGACGCCGAGAGTGTTCTGCGCGGTGAGCGCGGTAATCGCCGTCGCCGCGTAGCCGCCGAGCGCGGTCACCGTCTTGACGTCGGCCTGGATGCCGGCGCCGCCGCCGGAGTCCGATGCCGCGACGATCAGCACCCGCCCGCTCATTCCGCGGCCCGTGGTCTCGCACCTCCGGCGGCGCGAACGGCGGTGGCGACCTCGTCCACCACCGCGGCCACCAGTGCCTCGTCCTCGCCTTCCGCCATGATGCGGATCAGCGCCTCGGTGCCGGACTTGCGCACCAGCAGCCGGCCCGCTTCGCCCAGGCGCTGCTCGCCGGCGGCGATCGCCGTCTTTACCGCCTTGCTCTCCAGCGGCTGACCGCCCTCGAAGCGGATGTTGAGCAGCTTCTGCGGCACCGGCTCGAAGATGCGGCAGACGCGGCTCGCCGGCGCATCCATCTCCACGATCGCCGCCAGCACCTGCAGCGCCGCGATGAGACCGTCGCCGGTGGTGGAGTGATCGCCGAGGATGATGTGGCCGGACTGCTCGCCGCCGAGATTGCAGCCGCGCCGGCGCATCTCCTCGACCACGTAGCGGTCGCCGACCACCGTGCGCACCAGCTCGACGCCGCTCTTCCGGAGATGCCGCTCGAGGCCGAGATTGGACATCACCGTCGCCACCACGGCGCCGCCCTGGAGACGGCCGCCGCTCTTCCAGCGCTCGGCGATAAGGCCAAGGAGCTGGTCGCCGTCCAGCAGCACGCCGTGCTCGTCGGCGATCAGCAGCCGGTCGGCGTCGCCGTCAAGCGCGAGGCCGAGATCGGCGCCATGGGCGATCACCGCCTGCCGCATCGCCGCCGTCGAGGTGCTGCCGCAATCATGGTTGATGTTGAAGCCGTCCGGCGCGACGCCGAGCGGAACGACCTCGGCGCCCAGTTCCCAGAGCACGGTCGGCGCCACCTTGTAGGCGGCGCCATGGGCGCAATCGACGACGATCTTCAGTCCTTCGAGGCGGAGCCCCTTGGGGAAGCTGCTCTTGACGAACTCGGTGTAGCGGCCGCCGGCGTCGTCGAGGCGCTTGGCGCGGCCGAGCTCCGCCGGCGCCACGCGATGGACGGCGCCCGATCCCAGCAGCGCCTCGATCTCGGCCTCGATCTCGTCGGAGAGCTTGTAGCCGTCGGCGCCGAACAGCTTGATGCCGTTGTCCTCGTAGGGATTGTGCGAGGCGGAGATGACGACGCCGAGATCGGCGCGCAGGCTCCGCGTCAGCATGGCGACCGCCGGCGTCGGCAGCGGCCCCACCAGCACCACGTCCATGCCGCAGGCGATGAAGCCCGCAGTGAGCGCGGGCTCCACCATGTAGCCGGAGAGCCGCGTGTCCTTGCCGATCACCACCACGTGGCGATGGTCGCCGCGGCGCAGCCGCTGCGCCGCCGCCATGGCGACGCGAAGCGCCGTCTCCGGCGTCATCGGCTCGCTGTTCGCCTTGCCGCGGATACCGTCGGTACCGAAAAGCTTGCGCGTCATGTCTCGCCTCTGATGGTCCCCCGCGCCGGCCGACTTATACCTCAGCCTAGGGGCGAGCGCGTCAACAAACAGATAACCTTAGCGGCGACAATCACTCCGGAAACACCGAAGCCCCGCGGTGGCGCGGGGCTTCGGGTACTCGTGAAAGACAGATCCGCGTGTGCTCAGCCGCCTGGCTGCGGCTCCGGCTCGAAGCCGCCGGCGGCCTTGCCGGTGGGCGGCACCGAGGAGCGCCGGCCCGGCGTGGTCGGCCGCTGCTCCTCGACGGGGCCGCCGGTGTCGCGGACGATCTTCTCGCCGCGGATGATGCGGCGGATCTCGTCGACGCTCAGCGTCTCGAACTCGAGCAGGCCCTTTGCCAGCGCGTGCAGCTCCTCGAGATGCTCGGTCAGGATCTTGCGGGCCGCGCGCTCGCCCTCTTCGACAATGCGGCGGATCTCCTCGTCGATGAGCTTCGCCGTGGCGTCCGACATGTTCTTGCGCTGGGTGACGGAGTGGCCGAGGAAGACCTCCTCCTCGTTCTCGCTGTAGCGCAGCGGGCCCAGCTTCTCGGAGAAGCCGAACTCGGTGACCATGCGGCGCGCCAGGCTGGTGGCACGGCGGATGTCGTCGGAAGCGCCGGTCGTCACCTTCTCGGAGCCGAAGATCATCTCCTCGGCGACGCGGCCGCCAAAGAGGCTCGCCAGCATCGCTTTGATCTCGATCTTGGATTGCGAGTACTTGTCACGTTCGGGGAGAAACATCGTGACGCCGAGCGCCCGGCCGCGTGGGATGATCGTGACCTTGTGCAACGGCTCGTGGCCCTCGGCGTAAAGCATGCAGAGGGCGTGCCCCGCCTCGTGATAGGCGGTCAATTTCTTCTCGTCCTCGGTCATCACCATCGAGCGCCGCTCGGCGCCCATCATGACCTTGTCCTTTGCCTGCTCGAATTCGAGCATCGCCACCGAGCGCTTGCCGCGCCGCGCCGCCATCAGCGCCGCCTCGTTGACGAGGTTGGCGAGATCGGCGCCCGAGAATCCGGGCGTGCCGCGCGCGATGATCTTCGGATCGACATCCGACGACAGCGGCACCTTGCGCATATGAACCTTTAGGATCTTCTCACGGCCGACGACATCCGGGTTCGGCACCACGACCTGGCGGTCGAAGCGGCCGGGGCGCAGCAGCGCCGGGTCGAGCACGTCGGGGCGGTTGGTCGCGGCGATCAGGATGACGCCCTCGTTCGCCTCGAAACCGTCCATCTCGACGAGCAATTGGTTCAGGGTCTGCT